>JAPKZC010001029.1 GCA_026394025.1 Candidatus Solibacter sp. | reverse complement strand
CCTGGAAGCTTTCACGCTGGCGGCGCAGGGGCTAGGGTTGCAGGCTGGATATGCCTACGCCTCCACGATTGACCCCAACACGGAAGCCGATTCCGGCATCCTCCTGGTGTTCGCGCAACTGATGTCCGGGATGCTGTTCTTCGCCCTGGGGTTGGACCGCGAAATCCTCCGCCTCTTCGCGCAAAGCCTGGAGAAAGTCCCGGCGGGCGCATACGTTTTCAGCCGGGCCACGGCGGAGCCCTTGATTCGGCTGGGTGCGACGCTGTTTGCGGTAGGGGTGCGGTTGGCGCTGCCGGTGGTCGCCCTGCTGGTGATGGTGGATGTCGCCTTGGCGCTCCTGGGGCGGATCAACGCGCAGTTGCAACTGCTAAGCCTGGCCTTCCCCGCCAAGATGCTCACCACACTGATTCTACTGAGCTGGGTATCGGCGATGTTCCCGCGCATCCTGCGCGAAATCAGCGGGCATGCATGGACCGCCGCGCACCGCATGTTGGGTATATGACACGTCATGGCGGACAAGAGCGGGAAAACCGAACAACCCACCCAGCAGCGCCTCAAAAAGGCCCGCGAACAAGGCCAGTTTCCCGCCGCCAAAGAGTTCGTCGCGGCGCTGCAGTTCATGGTCTTCCTGACGCTTCTGGGCGCGGGTGGCGCCGGCTGGTTCGCGCAATTCCGGCAAACCACACGCTCGATGCTGCGCCTCGCCTTCATGCCCGAATTGCGGCCGGAGGACCTGGTCCACGTTGCCTGGCAGCTTTTCTGGCGGAACCTCCTGCCGCTGGCGATGGCGGGCGCGGGGGTTTCCATCGCCACGGTGGCCTTCCGGTTGGCGACCACCCAATTCGGCATCAGCTTCAAGAAGCTCATGCCGGACGGGGCCCGTTTCAACCCAATCGCGCGCTTGCAGGACCTGCCCAAGCAGAATTTGCCGTCGCTCGGCCAGGCTTTGGTGCTGCTGCCGTTGTTTGTGTGGGCCGTTTGGGTGGTGGCGCGCGACAACCTGGACGCCTTTCTAGTGCTGCCCCTGCAGAGTGTGGAGAGCGGCTTCCGTTTGATCGGCAGCTCGCTGATGGAGCTGTTTTGGAAGGCCGCGGCGGTCTTTCTGCTTCTAGGTTGCGTGGATCTGGCCCGCCAGCTTCGCCGCCACAAATCCGAATTGCGCATGAGCAAGCAGGAAATTCGCGACGAGATGAAGGACGTGGAAGGCAATCCGCAGATGAAGGCGCGGATCCGCCGCCTGCAGCGCGACCGCGTACGGCGCCAGATGATGAAAGAGGTGCCGAAGGCGACTGCGGTGGTGGTCAACCCGAGCCACTTCGCCGTGGCCCTCCGCTACCACACGGACAGCATGGCGGCGCCGCTGGTGGTCGCCAAGGGCAAAAACTACCTGGCACTGCGCATCCGGCAGAAGGCCATCGAGCACCAGGTGCCGATTATCGAGAATCCGCCGCTGGCCCAGGCGCTCTACAAATCGGCCGAAGTCGGGCAGGAGATTCCGCCGCAACTCTACCGCGCGGTAGCCGAAGTTCTTGCCTACATTTTCAAACTCATGAACGGAAGGATGCCGGGATAGCATGACTCCATCCAAAGCCATCGCCGCGCCAGGGATCGCCAGCAACCTGCCGAAATGGATGCTCAGCCTCCCCATGGATACGCTGGGCGAACTGGTGGTGCCGCTGGCCATGCTCGCCATCGTGATCGCGCTGATCACGCCGCTGCCTGGGTTTGTTCTGGACTTCCTGATCGTGATCGACATTTTGGTGTCGGTGATCGTACTGATGGTGTCGCTGTACCTGGTACGGCCCGTGGAATTCACTTCATTCCCCACCACCCTGTTGCTGCTGACCTTGTTCCGCCTGGCGCTGAACATCTCCAGTTCGCGCCTGATTCTGATCAACGGCAATACCGGGACACTGGCAGCCGGAGAGGTGATCGGCGCGTTCGGGAGTTTCGTGGTGGGCGGAAACTACGTGATCGGCGCCGTGATCTTCCTGGTGCTGATTGCGATTCAATACGTCGTGATCAACCACGGAGCGGTGCGCATCAGTGAAGTCACGGCGCGCTTTACCCTGGATGCCTTGCCGGGCAAGCAGATGGCGATCGACAGCGATCTGAATGCGGGACTGATTGACGAAGTCGAAGCCAAGCGGCGGCGCAAGGCGCTGGCCACCGAGGCCGAATTCTACGGTGCCATGGACGGCGCGTCGCGCTTCACCCAGCGCGATGCCGTGGCCAGTATTCTGATCACGGCGATCAACATTATTGCCGGCTTCCTGATCGGCGTGCTGCAACACGGGATGGATCTTCGCAAGGCGATTGAGACATACACGGTGCTCACCATCGGCGATGGCCTGGTGACGGTTATCCCGGCGCTGATGATTTCCATCTCGGGAGCTCTGATCGTGACCCGCGCCAGCAGCGAAGCGCGGCTTGGGGCCGAGTTCCACAAGCAGATCCTGGGAAACTCACAGCCGATCATGCTGGCGGGCGGAGTGCTGGTGGCCCTGGCCGCGCTTCCCGGCATGCCGAAACTGCCTTTCCTACTGCTCGGTATCGGCGCCGGTGCGGCCGGCTGGAAAATGCGCAAGAAGGAGGTGGCGCTGGCCGCCGCGCCCGCCGAACTGGCTGGCAAGCCCGCCGGCGCCAAGGACAACGTGGAATCGCTGTTGCGCGTCGAGCCGCTGGCCATCGAAGTGGGCCTGGGGCTGATCGGACTGGTGGAAGGCGCGCAGGATTCCCCGCTACTGCGGCGCATCTCCGCCATACGCCGCCAGTTAGCCGGCGACCTTGGGTACCTGTTGGCGCCAGTTCGCGTGACCGACAACCTCGCGCTGCGCAGCCGGGAATACGTGATCTCGTTGAAGGGCGTCGAGATTTCGCGCTACGAACTGCCGCAGGGCTGCGAACTGGCGATTCCCACCAGCGCCGCCAGCGCACCCATCGACGGCCAGGCCACGCGGGATCCGGCATTCGGAATGAACGCCTTCTGGATTCCAGCCGAGCGTGCCGAACGTGCCCGGCATGCAGGCTACACCGTGGTGGACAGCGTAAGCGTGCTCGGCACTCACCTTTCCGAACTGATTCGCCGTTACGCCCACGAGCTGTTTTCGCGGCAGGATGCCAAGCGCCTGCTGGACCGGGTGGCGGTGGAACACCCCAAGGTAGTCGAGGATGTGGTTCCAAAGCTATTGCCCCTCTCCACCGTGCAGCGCGTGCTGCAGAACCTGTTGCGCGAGCGTGTGTCCATTCGCGACGCGGTCTCGATTCTGGAGGCGCTCGGCGAGGCTGGCGCTTCCACGCGCAATCCCGTGCTGCTGACCGAGTATGTCCGGCAGTCCATCCGCCGCGCCGTGGTCAGGCCGTATCTTAACCGGGCGGGTGACCTGCCTGCATGGTTCATCGATCCGGCGATTGAGCAGGCGGTGGAATCCGCAGTCGAGCACGGCGAACAGAACAGCCACATTTCCCTTCCGCCGCAGCAGATCCGTGAAATCCTGAATCGCATTTCCGCGCGCATCCAGTCGCCGGAGACGCCGGTTGTGGCGATCACGTCGAGCGGCGCGCGCTATTTCCTGCGTCAACTCGGTGAGCCCACCCTGCCCAACCTCTTCTTCCTGGCCCACAACGAAGTCCCGCCCGGTCTGCGCGTCCAATCGCTGGGTAACATTCAGTAGCCGCCCACTACAGAAAATCCCCAACTCCGCCGATAGATTCCACGTGTAGCGGCCGCTAGCACGCGGCCGGAGAGTCAGATGAAGATCAAATCCTACTATTCCCGTACGGTGGAGGACGCGATGGCCACCGCGCGTCATGAGATGGGGCCGGACGCGATGCTGGTGAACAGCCGCAAAGCGCCGCCGGAAGTTCGCCATCTCGGCGAGTACGAGGTTGTCTTTGGCAGCGCCAATGCTACCGGAGCGTCGGTCGACGCCTCACTAAAACTTCCGGGCGGGCGCGGCGAGTCGACTCCGGTTCCCCCGGCGCCCCAGGGCGACCGGCTCTCCGTGGAAGTCGCGGAACTTAAGAAAGAGCTGGAAGGGATGCGGCGCGCTATCACCCGCACGGCCTGCGCGCCGGCACAGTGGATCGGCGTCTCGCAGGACATATCCGACGCCTATGCCGCGCTCACCGCTGCGGAGGTGTCGGCGGACTTGGCCCGCGAGATCGTGCAGGCCGCCGGGGACCGTGTGAACGGCCACCACCTTCCGCCCGGCCGGGCCACGCAGAGGACGGACGGTTCTACCTTCCAGCAGGCATTCATCGAGGAAGCTTCCAGCCGCTTCGCCACCGATCCGACGCTGGGACGTGGCCCCGCACAGCCGCGCATCGTCGCCCTGGTAGGGCCTCCCGGTTCGGGCAAGACGACTACGCTGGTCAAACTTGCGGTGAACTACGGCTTGGCCGCTCGCCGGCCTGTCCTGCTGCTCTCCCTGGATACGTATCGCGTCGCCGCCGCCGATCAGCTCCGTTGCTACGCCGCCATCCTCGGCGTCGGTTTTCAGGTGCTGGAGACGGTGTCGTCGCTGGCGCAGACAATCGAGGAAAACCGTGGGAAGGAACTGATCTTCATCGATACCCCGGGGTTGGCCTACGGCGACCTGGAAGATTCGGACAGCCTGGCGCATTTTCTTGCCACTCGCGGCGACATCGACACCCACCTTGTGCTTCCGGCATCCATGAAGGCGGCCGACCTTTCGCGCATGGTGGATGCTTTCGAAATCTTACGGCCGCAGCATCTTCTGTTCACGAAACTCGATGAAACCGGGGCCTACGGGCCGATCTTCAGTGAGGCGGCACGCTCCGGCAAGCCGTTGTCCTTCTTCGCCGCGGGCCAGCGCATCCCCGAGGATCTCGAAGCGGCCAGCCGTGAGCGCGTGCTGGATCTGGTGTTGCAGGGCGCCGGCGGCAGGGCGCGATCGGCCGCATAGAGAGGCAGCAAGTGATGGGTGGAATTTTATGCATGGCTACACGGTGTCGGCTGAAATGACGGACGAGGAGCGCGAGCGTCTCATTCTGGAACACCTGCCCCAGGTGCGGCTGATCGCCCGGCGGATTCAGGAGCGTCTGCCGGATAGCATCAGCCTCGACGACCTGGTTTCTACCGGTGTACTTGGGCTGATCTCGGCGATCGACAATTTCGATCCAGCCCACAACGTCAAGTTGAAAACCTATGCCGAGTACAAGATCCGTGGAGCGATTTTGGACAGCCTGCGCGGCTTGGACTGGGCGCCCCGGCAGAAGCGCCGCAAGTCGAAACAGATCGAAGCCGCCATCGCCATCGCGGAGCAACGCTTGCAGGGCGCGCCATCCGAGGAGGATATCGCCGCCCAGTTGGGCATCACACTGGACGAGTATCACGGGTGGCTGGTGGAGATCCGCGGCCTCAATTTGGCCAGCCTGGAGTATGCCGGCAGCGATCAGGGCAAGGACTTGCTGCATTATCTGCCTGACACCAACGAGAGTCTTCCTTCCGTGCTGCTGGAACGGTCGGAACTGGAGAGATTGCTGGCCTCGAGCATCGCGCTAATCCCAGAAATCGAGAAAACCGTGCTCAGCCTCTACTATCACGAGGAATTGACGCTGCGCGAGATCGCCCAGGTGGTAAACCTGCATGAGTCGCGCATCTCGCAGTTGAAGTCGCAGGCCATCGTGCGGCTGCGCAGCCAGTTGGCCGAACAATGGCCCTGTACGCGGGGGGTGGTCGGGGCATGACAGTCACCGGAGACCAAAACCAAGTGACCCAGCAGATACGCGACCTGCTCGATCAATGGACGGTGGGCCTGGCCGAAGTAGTGGCGTCCATGGCCGACCAGAAGCCCGAGGTACGCTGGGAGGCTAGTGGCACGCCGCCGTCCGGGCCGGACCTGTTGTGGTGGGAGCAGCCCTTCCAGATCATCCCGGGAGCAGCGGTTTGGGTGGCGACACCCGCCAGCACCTGGGAGTATGCCGGCACGCTGACCCTGAAGGCAGCCGGCCTCGAGACCGTCGAAACCAACGAGGCTCGAAACACCTGGTTGGAGATTCTAGGCCAATCGCTCTCCACTCT
>JAPKZC010000422.1 GCA_026394025.1 Candidatus Solibacter sp. | reverse complement strand
GACAGAGGTCTGGCTCGCAGAGCTCGTCGCGACGCAGCGCCCAGTGAACCAGGAAGCGGAAGGATGGATCGTCCGGCCACTCCCCGGCTAAAAACTTGTTTCGCGGTCCTCCGCGAACGCCGTGTCCATCGCGTCGATCGCAGCCTTTACCGCCACCGCCTGGTGGATGATGGGCACTGCGCCCACGTAGCCCTCGGTGGCGGTGATGAGCTTTTTGTACAGGGCTGCGGCCGAGGCGATGTTGATGGTGACCTCCTGCCGGCCAAACGGCAAGTCGAGCAGCCGGGCGAAGCCGCGCCGGTACTCAAACACGTCCTTGGCTGAAGGCATTTTCACCAGGTGCACGGTAGTCGCGCCCAGCACCCGGAGCGTCACTTTGAACGTGTCGCCATCCGGGACCACGTCGTCCACCTCCGCCAAGCTCAACTGCTCGATCACCTTCATCGCTTCGAAGGCATCGATCTCCAGCACTTCGCCGGCGGCGGGTTTCTCTTGGATGACGATCAGCATCGCGGCGTCCACATCCTCCCCGTTGGCGACAGTGGTTTCGGAGATGCCGCGCCCCAACTGCTTCACCAGCACCTTGCGGCGGCGCTGGCGTGAGATCCATTCGTCATCGGAAGGGAAACGGACCCGGACGGCCTTCACGCCGCCTGGGGTCCGCAGGTTAATCGTAATCGGTCTGCTTGCGTCAAATACTGGTGAGTCCATTTTGAGTGCCTTTCGTTTTCACTTGCGTTTGCGCACCCGCCAGAGGCATGCATGGGCCGTGAGTAACCCCGAAGTATTTACCAGCATCTCTGGACAGATCGATGCAATGATGCGCGAGTTGTCCCGGCGCATCGTCGACCACCGGGCATTGACCAGGCGGGAGGGCTACCCTCCGATCTGCGTGGAAGCCGTGATCGCGTTGCGCGACGAGTTGTTTTACATCCTCACCGGCACGCGCCCGCCCGAGCCAGAGCCAGAGCAGTTCACACCACAAACCACCTGGGTGAACTGACACGACCGTGTGGCGTCCGCGTCCCGGCTTTAGGCGCAGATGGCATCAACGTTACATTTGGCCACTGCCGTGATAATGCCGTTGGTCGCGTGGTACATCGGCGTGCAGTCCACTGCGACAGTGACGATCGAATCCGTCTCGCCCACTTCCGCCGTCGCAAACGCCACCTTCTGCCACGTGATGCTGAGGGAGTTGTTGGTGTCGTATGTCAGCGCGAGCACCGCCGTGCCGGTGGTCTGCGCTTTGAGCTTCGTCAGTTCCAAGGAGTCCTTGTCGAACCGCGCCAGGAACTTGAGCATGCCCACCCGGTTGCCGAATTCCAACCTGCCGCGAATGGCGCCGGTGGTCGCGTCGTTGGACGTTTGGAAGTTGGATCCAGGATAGAAGCCCGCATCCATGCGGATGTTGTTCTTCCACGACGTTTCGAGCGAGACGATGTTCTTGCTCGTCACGTAGTCGACGCCGTTGATGGTGAGCGCCATGGAAGCCGACGGCAGGAGTTTCTCCACCGTCGCGGCCGGCATGGTGATGGCGGAAGGTTCCGTGAGCTTTCCGCTGCCGGCGAACTCAACTGTGATCTTGCTGTTGGCGCGGCCCGGGCCGGAGCCAAGCGAAATCGTCCACCCCTCGATCGCGCAACCGGGCAGTAACCGGTCGATCACCAGGTTCGCCCCCGGGCGGATCTGCTCCACGAAGGAGAAGTACGGCAGTTCGGTGGCGTCGCCGGCCGATGGGATTAGCGGAGTGCAGGTGTAGATCCAGTTGCCCGCTGAGCCGCTCTTCACGACCTTGCCCAGACCGAAGCACATGGCCCACGCCGCCATCTCCGCGCTCAGATACTTTTCGAGCGTGCCCCCCGCGTCCCAGGACGTTTTGAACGTCTCGGTCACGAACTCGTGGCCCTTGCCGTACTCCGCGGCGTCGTTCTCCGTGTTGAGTCTCGGGTTGGCGAGTTGGGCGTTGAGCTTTCTCAGACGCCACATCGTCGCGACCAGATTGGCGGTCGCGATATCGGTCTGCTTGCCGAAGCCGAAGCAGATCAGCACTTCCTGCAATCTAGTCGTCGACATGGGTCGTTCCCTCCTGGGTGTTGGCCGGCGGCGCGCACTGGCTCCAGCCAGCCACCATCCTCGGCGTCAAAATATCGGGCGTTGCTTCGACCTCCACGGGGGCGCCCTCGCCCCATGGCGGCAATAACCAGACAGTGGTAGCGGGCATCAATCGTCTCCAATTTCGGTGAATGAAAGGGGGATCTCGAAATAATCAAGCCCCTCGGCGTCCGTCTGCCGCTGAATCGCGGGCAGGTCCATCGGGTAGCAGGAGGCGTGGACTGCAGCGTTGAGCATCTCGACGCCGGCCGCCGTCGGGGCGCCCTTCGTGATGAGCCGGAACATCCGGTAATACGGAGTCGGCGGATCGCCGTCGAACGTCTCGCGTGCCCGCAGGAACAACGTGACCTGGTGCTTCCAGACATCAACACCGCCGAAGGAGCCGGGCTGCGTCCCCTGCCACACCGCCATGATGGCCGGTGCGGGCATCGCATGGATCGCGTGGACCAGACTGACCTTCTTCGGGTACTGGTCGTGGTAGGCGTAGATCCGCTCCGCATCGCCGCCCACTTCGGTCACCAGATCTGGCACGTCGCGCAGCATCGCCACGAGGTTGTCGATCAACTCGGAGGGATCGATCATTGCTGCTTACCCCCGAGCGTACGTTCCAAAATGAGCTTAGGCCTCATCTCCTGCAGCACCCGCCGCGCAGCCTCCGCGACCGCCGCCTTGTTTTTCGGGGAGAACACCACCCACGGCTCGATCTTCTGGTTGAGCCACGCCTTCAGCCGGTCCTTCCGCGTGGAGTTATTGGCCTTCGCCTTGTTGTCCGAAACCGTGCGCACCTGAAAGTTCCGCAGCATGTCGCCGGTGAAACTCAGGTTGCGGCGGTTCCCCCTGCCAAGTTTCGTCTTATGGATCGCATATCGCTTGGTGAGCGGCTTGGCGGACGAGTCGGTCGGCCCCTGCGCGGCCGCCAGGCGGTTTTTGACGGCGGCCACCCCGACAGTCCCGATCTTGAGCATCGACTGTTGGCGAAAGGTCATGTGGTCAATGCGAATCTGTTTTTTGTAGAACACTCGCACCGACGCCATCAGATCTTCTCGCGAAGGGAAAGCCAGCAGCCGCCCGCGGAATCGGGCTTTACCTCGAACACGGTGTGAAGTGCGCCGGCAACCGTGACCTCATCACCGCGATCGGGCGGCACCGAGAAATCCGACAGGTTCACGAACAACATCGCGTACACCCCGCCCGCGACACGCTCCTCGTCGGTCCTTTT
>JAPKZC010000817.1 GCA_026394025.1 Candidatus Solibacter sp. | reverse complement strand
TCGAGACAGCCGTCTTTGCGCCGCCTTCCGTGGCCTTGCCCGCTTTCCGCGCGCCTTTCTCCGTCACCTTAGCCGCGTCCTTTGTCGTGTCCGCTGTCGCCGAAGCGGCCGTCTTCGCGCCTTTCTCCGTGGTCTTAGCGGCTTTCACCGTTCCGTCCGCAGTCGCGTTAGCCGCCTTTCTAGCACCCTTATCCGTGGCCTTGGCCGCATCTTTGGTCGTGTCCGCCGTTGCCGTGGCGGCCTTTTTCACACCCTTGGCGGAGGATGAAGCGGCCTTGTCGAGCGACTTGCCGACCCTACCCAGACCTTTTTCGAGTCCACTCTGTTTCTCTGGGGCCTCTTCCGCCAGGAGCAGTCCAGCGACCGCGAGTCCCAGAATCAAGTGTCTTGTTATCATGCTATTAGTCTCCCGCCAAGAAGCTGGCGAAGCAAGCTCCCGTTCGGACCGTTCCAAACCAGGCAGATTTACCCTTGCGTCCTGCCGCACTTGAGGCGCATCGTAGACAGACAGCGGAGGCATAGAAAGCCCATGTTCCATCTTCTATGGACCCTGATTATCGGGCTGATTATCGGCGTCGTGGCGAAGCTCCTGATGCCCGGCAGAGATCCCGGTGGTTTCCTCGTGACTATATTGCTCGGGATCGCGGGGAGTTTTGTCGCGAGCTTTCTGGGCCGCATGGCCGGCTTCTATCAGGAGGGAGCCACAGCGGGCTTCATCATGTCGGTGTTCGGCGCGATGCTCCTGCTTTTTATCTATCGGCAAGTGAAGGGGCGTGGCTAGCCGATCACTCTACGGCGGATTACTCTCCGGCCGGCGGGCGCGAGTGCGCCGCGCCACGGAAAATGGCGTTTAGAAACAGGACGTTCATGCCGTCCAGGTAGGCGCGGTAATTGGGATCCGCCGTAAAGCCCACGATCGAGCCGCGCCCTTCGCGCTGCACGAGCACCAGCGGTTTGTACGCCAATTGCTTGCGGTTTTCCTCCCACAAATAGCCACTGGCGAGCAGTTCTTTCGGTCCCGCGAAGACCACTGCGTTGACGCCCTTGTCCATCTTGATAGGCGTGAAAACAGCACGGCCCTCCACCAGCGCATTCACAGTTGGCGCTACGCCCGCCGTGATCCAATGCCCGGGGTCGACCGTAGCCCGCAGCAAGACGCCCGAGACCGAGCCGGGCGGACGTCACCAAATGGCAAGAATCCCATCTAAGAAGATGAGATGCCAATCTACGAATACAGTTGTCAAGAGTGCGGCATGCGGTTCGAACTACTGCGCAGCTTTCAGGATTCCGACGCCGGCATCCTCTGCCCGGAGTGTGAATCCGCACGAATAGAACGGGTCCTCTCTGCGTTTTCGACCGGAGGTTGCGGCGGCGGCGCCGGCGCCGGCCGCTTCACTTGAAACCGGTGAGCAGCGGCGGTCTGCCGCTGGACCCGCGTACGCCCTCAAAGTGCATCAGCGCAATTTCCTCGTAACCTCGCGACGGCAATTGTCGCCTTCCTTTCTTGGCGTTGCTCTAGTATCCTTGAGGTAATCATGTCCGCCATTGGCAACCAGGCCCCGCTTCCCGTGCAAGAACAAGGGAAGGCTGCGCCACC
>JAPKZC010000041.1 GCA_026394025.1 Candidatus Solibacter sp. | reverse complement strand
CGAGTCTGTGGGAGCGGTTGCGGGTTCTTGGCATCGAATGGCGGCACCTCGGCTTCGCCGCCAATCCCCGTAACGTGCTCCTTCCCTTTCCTTCGAGGTCGGGCAAGTTGATCCTGAGAGGCGCCCTGGTGGAGCGTGGTTTTGCCTGGGATCGAATCGAGGCGTTGTGCGCCTGGCTGGCTGAGGGCGCGGTGTTACTTAATAGCGTTAAGTGCCGCGCTCTGGCTCGGCGCATCGCGTCGGAGGCCGCCCACCGGGGCCTGCCCGTCTATGCGGTGCTGACCCGCTCGCTGGAGGCGGCTTTTGCTCTGGATGCGGTGGCCGCTTATGCCCGCGCCGTGTTCTGTGGTTCGCCGGATTCGTCGTTCCTCACCGGTATCGCGGCCACCGGGTCGATCGACAGGGCTGCTGACGGTGCCGAGGTGCTGGGCTCCTGCACCGGCCGCGGGCCCGCGTTCCTCTCCCTGGGCGCTGACGGTGTGATCGTTGCCGACACCGACACCATGGATCTCGTTCACGTTCGCTGCCGGAAAGGCCTCCGCCGGCCCATCCAGCAGGTTGTGGACGTCAACCCATCGTGCGTCAACGGCTGCGGCGATGTCTTCGCGCAGGCGGCTACGGTCCGCCTGATGGGCGTCGGCCCCTGGTCCGGTGCCGCCGGTGGTCCGCTGGCGGTCCGGGCCGCCGTCGATGGTTGCCTCGCCGCCGTGCGCCACCTCGGGTTCGAGGGTCGGCTGTCCGCGGGCGATTTCGATTGCGTGCGGCTGCGTCCCTGGCGGCTCGGCAATTTGGGCGCGTCCGGCGTGGCCTGACCAGGCTGCGGGTTGTGGGCGCTCCGGCGTGGTCGCGGCGGGGGTTTAGGCGTTGCTGGCGGTCGGTGGGCGGGGGGCGGGGTGGGTCCGGCGGGCTGCCGGTGCCTCGGCGGGCGGCGTTGGGGTGCTTGTGGGGCGATTCGGCGTTGGCTTCGAGTGCGGTCGTCATGTGCTGTCCGTGATCGCCGTCTGCCGGGTGGGGCGGTGGCGTCTGTCGGCGCTGCTGGATGACTGGGCTTGCGCAGGAGTTCTCGGCGGCGTGCCAGTTTTTCTCCGCGGCAACGGTTGCCCAGGAGGCTGCATATGTATGTGTAAAGGACGTGCCCGGCGAGGCTCATGAAACGTCGTCGCCCGCGCGCGATTCGGTGAGTTGTGTGGCTGCGCTTAGGATGCGCCGCGGACGTGGAACTGGGAGCATTGGAATGGGAGTGTGCGCAGCTAGTGCGCCTGCAATGGCTCTCTCACCGTATCAAACAATATCCTCAGCGCCTGGGATAGTGACAAGCGGCCCAAAAACGGGTAGACGACCAAGGTGTCACTATTTTGTCACCACAGCCCCGTCAAACTGCGTGAAATCAGAGGAAGTCAGGTGAGATCAAAAACGGTGCAAGTTGTTGGCTGGCAAGAGGATTCTTTGTATTTTCTTGCACTTGCCGAAGGGGCTAAATCGGTTTAGCAAACCGCTGCTTTCGACCACTCAGCCACCTCTCCGTGAGATGCAATTGGTCCTAAAAAGCATCCTACCACATCGACAGGCGGGGATTGCAGGGGAGTTCGCGCGCCGCTGATGGGCTTGGAACCCAAGGGAGCACCAGCGTCATTTACCGGGGAAACGTGCTCGATTGCGATCCAGCCACGCCTTTGCCGACGCCGCGTCGTTGATCTCGCCGCGCAGCACGCCCAACAGCAGGTCCGCGGTGAGCACCGCATTGAACTGCGCCGTGTACGCCACCGCCTCCTTCTGCCCGGCCAGTTTCAGCAGGTACGGGATCCGCGGGTCGCTCTTGCCGTCCAGCGCCTCCGCTTCGCGATACCCATGATCGCTGGTGAATAGCACCGTCGTGGAATCCCAGGCGCCGGCGTTCTCCATGGTGCGCCTCATCTCGCCCACCGTGCCATCCAGCAATGCCAGGCTGTCGATGTATCCGGCGATCGGGGAATTGCCCAGCGTAAAAGTCCCGGTCTTCCGATT
>JAPKZC010001069.1 GCA_026394025.1 Candidatus Solibacter sp. | reverse complement strand
GGTGTCGCCGGCCAGAATCTGCACGGTTGCTGTTGTCTCCAACGGCTTGGACGAGAACGCATCCACTGGCGTATACAGGCTCGACGGGCCGTCGATGGCACTCGGGAAGTCAGTCATTCAGGTTCCTCTCATTCGCCGCGAATCTGTTCAGCGCGCCACTCGCGGTCACGACTACCGGCTCCGCGCGCTGCGTGGGCATGGCGCGCGCGGCCCGCGGGTGGTAATACGTGGCGCTGACCGCGCGCATGGTGCTCACGGCCTCGAACGGCACGGGGCGGCTGTTCAGGCAGAACTGATCGAGCGCCCACAGGCAGAGCGATCCGGTGCCGGATTGCTTCCACATCGCGTAGGACTGCTGCAGGGGCGGGTCCGGTGTGCCGAAGACCCCGGTCAGGTACATGCACTCGCTGGCTGGCCTGCCGAGCTCTCGAGGGAAGCGCATCGTCTGCTTCATCAACGGGGTGTTCTTCTGCCAGACGTCGTAGTCGAAGCCTTCGGCGCGGAAGTACTTCACGCCGTGGCTGGAGTTCTTCCACTGCTCGGGCAGGTTGACGTGCATGTTGAGGCGGCGGAATCCAGCGTCCGGCGCGGGCTTGCCCTGGTTGGCGTCGAGCGGCCAGAGGCACTCGAAGACAGCGGTCGGATGATAGCGGCGCACGTGGGCGATGACCTCGGCGCAGTACTCCCAGAGGCGGTCTCGCAGGAAATCGGCGGTCTGCGGATCGTCGGCGGGGTCGTCGGTGTTCTCGAGGAAGCGATGGATGGCGCGGCCGAAGCGGGCGAGGAAGTCCGCCTTGGTTTCGTCGTCGTAGAACGGCATGCCCGAGGCGTTCGGGAAGTACCACCACTGCGTCTCGCCGAACTGCAGGACGATCGGCAGGCCCGCCGCCGCGAGCTCGTCGGCGCACTCCTTGTACATCTGCTTCAGGTAGGCGCGGACGCGCGTGCCGAAGTGCATCTGGGTGGACGGAATGGACAGTTCCACGGGCGCGCCATCCCAGTACCGCGCGGCCATCGCCGTCGGCGGGAGGTAGCACTCCATCGAGAAGGCGAAGCTGGCTTGGATGCCGGCCAGGTTGAATTGCGTAGCCAAGTCGCGGATCCAGTTGCGGACGCCCTGCGTCATCACGGGCGAGATCGTGTCGATCATCTCCCAGTCGCCCTCGAGGCCGGGCGTGGAGAGGCTCGGGCTGCCCTGGGTCACCGCCAAGTTGTCGCTCGTGCTGATCGTGAAGACGTAGCCGGGTGCACGCGAGCGGATGCTGATCGTACCGCCGGCGCTCGTCGACCAGACGCCGGGGAACGTCACGTTCAACATCGCGCGGAGATGCGCGGCCACGTCGCTGCCGCTCATCCCGGGACCCGGCGAGAAGTAGAGGGTCGTGCCGGAGACGTTGATCCACAGCGGATCGTCTGGCGCCCAGGAGCCGAGCTGCACCGTGCAGTTCGGGTACGTGGCACCAATGCGGCGGCGTTTGTTGTTCCAGAAGACGCCCATGTACACATCGGCGTGCCCCTGGAAGCCGAGCTTCTGAAGCTGCCAGATGTGCCAGGCTGGCGGCTTCTTGTAGCCGTGGTCCGTGTCGAAGTCGATGGCGAGGGAGACGTCGCTGTAGACCTGCGGTGCATCCGGGACGTCGCCGGGCACCAGCGGCCAGAGGTAGTCGTAGTGGAAGTAGTAACCGGTGCTGCTGGAGTGCTTGTCGAACAGTGCCTGGATCTCCACCGTGCGATGGCCGGCGGAAATGCCCGATTCGATCTTCCGCAGCGCGGCCAGGCCGTTGTAGTCGTTCAGGTAGAGGTCGAAGACCTGCGGCGCGCCGCCGTCGATGACGACCTGGATTTTGCCCGCGCTCCGGCCGAGCCAGGTTCCGACGTAAAGATCGTGTGTCGCGTTCTTCTGGTAGGTGACGGTCACCTTGCGCACGTCACCGGGGCTCGACGGCGCCGTGCGCCGGGCATGCCCACCGCTCCACCAGGCCGCGCTGTATGGAGCCTCCTCCCAGTAGCCGCTGTAGCTGGCATTCCTCGATTCCTCGAGGCGCTCCTTTTCATTGGGGCTCTGACTCCGGCGCACGCGGCCGCAGGCCGAAGGCCACCCGACGCGCCACGAAATCGCTCCGCCAGACCCGATCCTGGAATTCGCCGCCCCGAGCGATCTGGCGCTGCCGAAACACGTCTTCGTTGAGCCGAAGTGGTCGAAGTAGACGGCCTGGACTGCGCGAGGACTTCGCCGGGCCGACTTGGCGGAGGCCAGCGATGGCCGTCCCTACCGCGACACTTCACCCGTTCCGGTCTTCATCGGGCGATCACGAAGGCATCCACGTCCACAATTGAGTCGCTGGCCAGAGCAGAGTGCCGTCCTAGGACCCGTAGGAGCGCCTTGTGACGGCCGGGGCCGAGTCCACGGAACACGGTTGATGCGTGCCAGCCCACCACTGGCGAGTATAGGTCGATCACGCCACAGGGGGTACCATCAATCGTGATCGACGCCATTCCGCGATTGTATGCTCGCGTGTAGACGTAGGTCAGCGCGGAGCCCTCGAATGCGACCTCCACAGTCGCATCCTCGTGGTTGCTGTGCGTGATGGTGCCTTCGATCGCCTCGGCGAACTGCTCAGTGGTCCAATCGCCGCTCCAACACAGGGCAGCACTCGAACCGTCGATGGTTCCAGGTGGCGCGACGGGGGGCGGACACGAAGCCGCGCGCGGTCCGAACTCG
>JAPKZC010000602.1 GCA_026394025.1 Candidatus Solibacter sp. | reverse complement strand
GGGCCGATCTGGTTCTCCATCTTCATGGCCTCAATCACCAGCACCGGCTCATTCTTGCGGATGGCCTGGCCGTTCACCGCCAGCACCGCGATGATGCGCCCGGCGATCGGCGAGCGGCAAAACGTATCCTCCAGCAGTTTCACCGCCGGGCGAGGCCGGGTCACGGATTCGGGGATGGATATCTCCGCGGGCTGCCAGTTGCGATGGCCAATGTGCGCGTCCTCAAGGAACTCGACCGTCACCTCGTAGCTTTTCTTTTCGATGTCAATCCGGAGTTTCATCTGTTGTCGAGCTCCCAGTCGATTGCCGCCCCGTCCAGCGGCGCCAGAATGTGCGAATCCCGTATTTCAACGCGACCACCTGCCGGCCCGCGGACGCCGTCGCGGACACTTCCACAATCTCGCGGATCACGGCCCGTTCGCCTAATACCGCCTTGACCGCGGCAGCCGCAATCGCCTGATGGACGGCGGGAACTTGGTTTCCGCCGGTCATAACGGTATCAACCCGTGCTTCTTTTGCGGACGCCAGTCGCGCTTCGTGGAAAGCGCATCCAGCGCCTCCGCCAGGTAACCGCGCGTCTGCGCCGGCTCGATGATGTCGTCCACCAGCCGATACCCGGCGGCGACGTACGGCGTGTAAAACGTCTCGCGGTACTGCTGGATCAGTTCCTGCCGTTTCGCCTCGGAATTCTCCGCCTCTTTCAGTTCACGGTGGAACACAATCTCCACCGCCGCTTCCGCGCCCATCACCGCAATCTCCGCCGAGGGCCACGCCAGCGTGCAGTCGGCGCCCAGGTCTTTGGCGCACATGGCGATGTAGCCGCCGCCGTAAGCCTTGCGGAGAATCACCGTGACCTTTGGAACCGTGGCCGCCGAATAGGCGAACAGCAGCTTCGCCCCGTGCCTTATGATGCCCCCGTACTCCTGATCCACCCCGGGGAGGAAGCCCGGAATATCCACAAAAGTTACCAGCGGGATATTGAACGCGTTGCAGAAACGCACGAAGCCCGCGCCCTTGTCGGATGCATCGATATCCAGCGCCCCCGCCAACACCTGGGGCTGATTGGCCACGATGCCCACCGTGGCCCCGCGAATTCGTCCGAAACCCACCACCAGGTTGCGCGCGAACTCGGCGTGCACTTCCAGAAAATCTGCGTGGTCCACAATCAGCGAAATCACGTCGCGCACGTCGTAGCCGGTCTTGGCCTCGCGCGGCACCACATCGTTGAGCCGCGCATCGTACATGTTGCCGTCGTCGGGTTCCACGCGCGGCGCGTCCTCTTTGTTGTTGGAGGGCAGAAACGAAAGCAGCCGTTGACAGATCTGCGCCGCCTCCACATCGTTCTCCGCCACGAAGTGCACCACCCCGGACTTGTTCATCTGCGCGCGCACGCCACCCAGTTCCTGCGCCGACACCATCTCCCCGGTCACCTGCTTGATCACCGTGGGCCCGGTGATGAAGATCAGGCCGTCGCGCGTTTGGATAATGAAATCGGTCAACGCCGGGCTGTACGCCGCGCCGCCCGCGCACGGCCCGCAGATCAGCGAAATCTGCGGCACCAGGCCGGAGAGCATCACGTTCTGATGAAAAATGCGCGCATAGCCGGACAGGCTGGAAACGCCTTCCTGCACGCGCGCGCCGCCCGAATCGTTGATGAACACGAACGGCGTCCCGGTCCTCATGGACGCTTTCATCGTATCGGCGATCTTGTTGGCGTGCACCTCGCCCGCCGAGCCGCCGGCGACGGTGAAATCCTGGCTCGCCACATGCACCGGGCGTCCGGCGATTCGTCCGCGTCCGGTCACCACGCCATCGGCGGGCAGGTCCTTATCGCCCATGCCGAAGAATTTGCCGTTGTGCTTGGCGAATAGCCCCGCCTCCTGAAAGGAATCGCGATCCAGCAGCAGGGTCACGCGCTCCCGCGCGGTGAGTTTCCCGCTCTTGTGCTGCTTGGCGATGCGCTCCGGCCCGCCCCCGAGTTTGAGCCGGTCCCGGGTCTGCCCGAGTTCCGGAATTCTGTCCGTGGTCATTGGTGTGTTCCCCCTCGGGAAGCCCTCTTTGTAATTAAATAGTATTATATCCGAATGCCCCTTCAGGTGACGGCGCTCGCGTCTGCTATCCTGTCACTGGATTCTGAAACATAATGCGCGCCTTCGGTCTCCTCCTTTCACTCGCCGCCACCCTGACTGCCGCCGAGGTCTCCGGCCAGTGAACCGGCTTCATGAGGCCGGCCACCGGTCACTGTTCGTTCCCTCACCGGCGAAGCCGTCTCCGATGGTCAAACGCTCCAGGTCGCCCTGTTTCCGGCTACGCGCACCAGCCGGTACCGGGTGGGCCCGGCTGTCAGCGCTCCGCGTCTGCTCGATAAGGTGGAACCCGAGTACTCCGAACCGCCACCCGGCCTGCCCGTGAATCCCACTCCTCCTCACGGCTAGAGTCCTTGTCCAAAGAATTGTAATTCGAATGCGTCAAGTTTAGGCAGTTAAGCGCTGCTCCTCGCAACATGCGTCGATTTC
>JAPKZC010001165.1:3038-3740 GCA_026394025.1 Candidatus Solibacter sp. | reverse complement strand
TTCGTCACCAGGAACTCGACCAGGCGCAAATCGAACGCATTCTGCCGCGCGCCCGTTGATGCTGTTCGCCAGTACGGCCCCCATGGCGGCGCCCACGTTGCGAAGGGGGCCGGCGCTGGCAGTCCGCTGCCACCTGGCACCCATCAGGCGCACTGTCGCGCCCCTGTGCGCGCAGTGTCCCGCCCCCAAGTGCGGCCGCTGGTTCCTTCGGAGTGCCGTCAGAACCGACCGCCAGTACTGCTCCCACGCCTGCCAGATGCGAGCTTGGCGAGGTGCGGTTACTTCGCAGCCCCGATGCGCGCCCTAAGTTGCTCGCGTGAAATGAGGACCTTGCGCAGGCGCTGGAGACGCTCCGAGTCAATGAATGTGACCGGATCAACACCCCGCCAGATACGCCCGTCCCGCAGGTCAATCGTGTACAGCCCGATCGTGCCCGAGGCCGGAAGCTTCGCGGGACAGTCGTTCCGCACCATCGCGGACATCAACACCTTTCCCTCCGGAGTAAGCTCGACGTGCAGGCACCCTCCTCGCGACTCCGCCTCCATAACCTCGGGGACATTCATCACCAGCAGCCAGACATCATCCCGGTCCAGAAGGCTCATCGCCTCCCGCGCGTGGGTGGCGGCTTGGAACCCAGGAATGATGCACAATAGCGCGAGTACGAGTTTCATTTTGGACAATCCTTTCGCAGCTTGATTGACT
>JAPKZC010001165.1:0-2987 GCA_026394025.1 Candidatus Solibacter sp. | reverse complement strand
CTCATTCACTCTGCTTCCATATCCTCCTGGGCCGTACTCGCTGTTGAAGCCCGCGTTGGCGGCTGCTTGCACAATATCGGCCACTGATTTCCCCGCATTCTGGGCGTCCAGTGCGGCACTCAGGTACTTGCCGCCAAACGAGGTTAATGCCGAAATGGCGGAGGCCGCCAGGTCCGATGCCTGAGAGGTAAAGCAGTCGTAGCCCGCAATCGAGCAAGTCTCATACGGGTCGCTGCCTGCCCAGTGGACCTGCTGCTTCCCCAGAGCAGGTTTCAGCCCATAAAAGTTGTTGTTTTCCGTAGCCGCATCCGACTGGCCGTAGCCGGACTCATACGCGCCCCACGACAGGATGACATCGGCACGCAGACCCGTCGCGGCCGAAACAGAATCGGCTGCCACCTGATTGTCAGTCATGAAGCCAAGGACTTTGGCGTTTGTCGCATCTCTGGGATCGCAGAAATCCCGAGGCCCAGGATCCGGGCCGCCTCCACCGCCACCCGATGGCCCACCCGGCGACATGAAGTAGAGGACCGGGCCATAGACGTTGACATAGCCCTCGTTCCCCCAGTAGCCGTAGAATCCGTAACCCCAGTAGTACGACGGACCCTGCCAGGCATTCGGGTCTGCCACGTTGGTGCCCGCCGGGTCGAAGAAGTTCACCGGGTCTCCCTGAACGTAAGCGTACCTGTTCCAACTGCCTGGGTCGGCCGCGTTGCTTCCGGTGCTCGGGTCCGGCGTATTAAACCGCCCCATCCCCACCGCATAGTATCGTTGGTCCGCGTAGTCCGTCGCCGCGTTGTCCCGCGTTTACGTCCCGAACTTCTCCCGCCCGTCCGCCGTCGTCGTCCTTTCCTCCCCGTACGGGTAGTACGTCATCCGCTCCGTCCCGCTCGCCCGCACGCTCCCGAGACGGTCCGTCACCACCACCACCCCCTTACTCTTCACCAGCTTCCCGCCGAAATACACGTTGTACTCCACTGGCGCACACCCGTTGTTCGGACCCTCGCACGCCAGCGTCGCCAGCTTCTGCCCCCCGATCCCGTAGTACGTGTAGGTTCCCCCCGCCCCCGCGATCAGCCGGTTCTCCACGTCGTACACCCACCCCGCCGCCGTCGAGTTCCCGTTCGCGTCGTACGTCCCACCTACCACCCGATTCGTCGCTGGATCGAAGCTCGCGCTCATCGTCGGCGGACTCCCTGCCGTCGCCGTCTTCCCCGTCAGATTCCCGAACCCGTCATACGTGAATGCCTGCCCCCACGTCCCGTTCGTCGCGCCCGCCGCCGCCAGCCGATTCAACGCGTCATAAGTGTAATTCACCGTTTCGCCCGCCACCCAGTCCGTCGCCTGCGTGATCCGTCCGTTATTCGCTCCCGCCGCGTACACGTACTGCATGTCCATCATCCCCGTCACCGTCGTCCGCGTCAGTTGCAGCAGCGCGTTGTACGTCCGCGTTTCGCTGTACCCGCCGTAGCTCAGCCCCGTCATCTCCCCCGCCACCCCGTAGCTCGCCGTCATCGTCAGGTCGCTCCCGCTCATCCCCCCCAACCGATCGTTCGCAGCGTACTGGAACGTATACTGGGGGCCGTAGTTGGTCCCCGTCATCCGCCCTTCATTATCCCAAGTGTACGCCGCGTCGAAGCGATGGTCGTTGTTGTTGTAATCCATGCGCTGCGCCGTCACCCGCCCCCACACGTTCTGCGAGTACCCCCCGTTCAGCGGATTGCTGTCGATGGAGTAATTCACCCGCTGGACGGGCTGTTCCCGCACCCAGAAGCGATTCCACCGCCGATGCCATACGATTCCCAATGCTGTGCCTCCGTCAGCCGCCGGTACGTGTCGTTTCCAGCAACTTCGGCAGATCGCCTGGCATTGGGGTAAACTGAAACTTCTAAGGCCTATACAATTGCCCCGTTATGTAGTTGCGGTCCTCCTGCTGGCAGCTCTTCCGATGCTGGCGACTCCCGCCGAAACCGGCCAACTGGATGCCAGCCCGAGCTTGTTCACCGTTATGGCGGCGATCAATGCGGCCGGGTATAAGGCGGACTTCTCGTCGCCGAATAACCACGGGATCCGCGGCGCCGTGCAGGCGGAACTGGCCAAGCGCAACATCCCGTCCCTGGGCCCGCTGAAGGAATTCTTCGAGAGCCACCGCAAGCGGACTGACGGACAGGAACTGAGCCAGTACATTTCCTTCGCGCTCTCCTGCGCGGGGCCGCCCACGTTCGAGTTCGCCCTGCGCGACGTGGAGATTCCTCCCGATGCCATGGTGCTGCGCGATCTATCGCGCCTGCTGGCGGCGTTCTATAAGGAAGGCAACATTGCGGACCTGTGGCAGCGTTCGCAGCCGGCCATCGAGCAGTACATCGCGCGCTATCACGAGCCGGTGACGAACGCGGTGCTCCAGGTGAACGGGTACCTGCGGCAGATGACGTCGGGGTTCAAGAACCGGCGGTTTCAGATCTTCATCGAATTGCAGGCGGCGCCGAACCAGATTCAGACGCGCAGCTATAGCGACAATTACACCATCGTGGTGACGCCCTCGCCGGACGCGCGCACGTTCGATATCCGGCACGCCTACCTGCACTACCTGCTGGACCCCTTGGCGACGCGCCACCAGGAGATTCTGAACCGCAAGAAGAGCCTGGTGGACCACGCCATGCGGGCGCAGGCACTGGGCGACGCGTTCAAGCAGGACTACCTGCTGCTGGTCACTGAGTCGCTGATCAAGGCCGTGGAATCGCGCCTGGACCGCAAACCGGGCATGATCCAGGATGCGCTCCGCGAGGGGTACATCCTGGCGCCGTATTTCTCCGAGGCGCTGCCGGTTTACGAAAAGCAGGAAAGTTCGATGTACCTTTACTACACCGAGATGATGCAGGCCATCGATCTGATGAAGGAAGACCGGCGCCTCACGGGAGTGGAGTTCAGCAAGGAGAGTGCTCCGGGTGCGGCGGTGAGGATGCCGGCGCCGGCGCCTCCTCCGGCCG
>JAPKZC010000369.1 GCA_026394025.1 Candidatus Solibacter sp. | reverse complement strand
TGGTGCGCAGGTTTTGTTGAAAAGAAACCGGGTAAGAATGGCGGGGACGACGGGGCTCGAACCCGCGACCTCCGACGTGACAGGCCGGCGTTCTAACCAACTGAACTACGTCCCCGCGAAAATGTCACGCAGATACTCAAATGCTAACACGGCCGGTGCACGCGCGCCAAATCGCGGACGCAAGAATCCACCGGGCCTTGCTAATGTGGAGGCATGAAGATTCGTGCAGTAGCGTGCATCGCGTGTACTTTCGCCGTGATGGTATGGGCCGCGGACCCGAAGGCGACCCCCGAAGAGGCCCGCAAATTCATCAATGACGCGGAACAGAAGCTCCTCCTCCTGGGTGTGGACGCCGCCCGCGCCGACTGGATCAAGTCCACCTACATCACCGACGATACCGAGGCCATCGCCGCCAAGCTCGACGAAAAGGCAATCGCCGCCGCCGTCGTCTATGTCAAGCAGGCGACGCGCTTCGAGGGGCTGAAACTCGACGCCGAAACCGCCCGCAAGCTCAAACTGCTCAAGCTCTCTCTCACCCTCGCCACGCCCGCCGATCCCAGGGAGAGCGAGGAACTGACACGGATCGTGACCGGCATGGAGGGCACCTATGGCAAGGGCAAGTACTGCCCCAGCGGTCCGTCAAGCTGCAGGGATCTCGAAGAGCTGAGCAAGATCCTCGGCGAAAGCCGCGACCCCAAAGCACTCCAGGACGCCTGGAGCGGCTGGCATGCCATCTCCAAACCCATCCGCAAGGACTTCTCGCGCTACGTCGATCTAGCCAACAAGGGAGCCCGCCAACTTGGCTTCAAGGACAACGGCGCCATGTGGCGCTCCAAATATGACATGGCCCCCGACGATTTCGCCAAGGAACTCGATCGTCTATGGGAACAGATCAAGCCGCTCTACCTCTCGCTGCATGCCTACGTCCGTAACCGTCTCCGCGAAAGATACGGCGATGCCGTGCCGGCTACCGGCGCCATCCCGGCCAACCTGTTGGGCAACATGTGGGCACAGGACTGGGACAACATCTACCCGCTGATTGCCCCCGCCAATGCCGATCCCGGATACGATCTCACCGCCCTGCTCAAGAAGCGCAACACGGATTGGAAGCAGATGGTCAAGTATGGCGAGGGCTTCTTCACCTCGCTCGGATTCGCGGCGCTGCCGGAGACGTTTTGGGAGCGCTCGCTCTTCCTCAAGCCGAAAGACCGCGATGTGGTGTGCCACGCCAGCGCCTGGAATATCGATTCGCTGAACGACGTCCGCCTCAAGATGTGCATCCAGATCACGGGCGAGGATTTCCTCACGGTGCACCACGAACTGGGGCACAATTTCTACCAGTTGGCCTACAACAAGCAGCCGCCCACCTTCCGCGACAGCGCCAACGATGGCTTCCACGAAGCGGTCGGCGACACCATCGCGCTGTCCATCACGCCCGAGTACCTGGTCAAGATCGGGCTGCTCGACCAGGCCCCGGACACCTCCAAGGACATCGGACTGCTGCTGCATAAGGCGCTGGAAAAGATCGCGTTCCTGCCCTTCGGATTGGTGATCGACCAGTGGCGCTGGAAGGTATTCTCGGGCGAGATCCCGCCCGATAAGTACAACCAGACGTGGTGGCAGCTGCGTCAGAAGTATCAGGGCGTCGCGCCGCCGGTGGACCGCAGCGAGGCCGATTTCGACCCCGCCGCCAAGTATCACGTAGCCGCCAACGTGCCGTATATGCGGTATTTCCTGGCGGACATTCTCCAGTTCCAGTTTCACCGCGCTCTCTCGCAGGCTGCCGGATGCACCGGGCCGCTGAACCGTTGTTCGATCTACGGCAACAAGGACGCGGGGACCAAGCTCAACGCCATGCTGGAAATGGGCCAGAGCCGCCCCTGGCAGGATGCCATGGAGAAGATCTCCGGCACGCGCCAGATGGACGCCACTGCCATCCGCGACTACTTCGCGCCGTTGCAGAAGTGGCTCGACGAGCAGAATAAGGGCAAGCCGCTAGGCTGGTAGGCCCCACATTAGATCTTTGCCTTTAGGTAGCGCGCGCGCATCCACTCGACGAATTTGCCGGGCGCTTCCATGGTGGAAAGCCGCGACTGCCGCACCAGCGCCCAGTCGTCGAACTGACCGGACTGCTTGATCTCAGCCAACGAGGTGGGTGGATCCAGCCGTCCGCCATAGGCGAGATCCACCACCGCCGATTTCGGATTCTTCGCGTCGTCGCGCCCGTCGGAGAGCACGTTGGCGATGCCGACCACCGCCGAAACGCCGCCGCTGTGGTACAGGAAGACGCGGTCGCCGGGCTTCATGCCGCGGATGGCTTTCACCGCCTGTGCAT
>JAPKZC010000192.1 GCA_026394025.1 Candidatus Solibacter sp. | reverse complement strand
GGCCGAACGCTTCGTCATACACCGTGTTCAAGGAGTTGACCGATCAGGTGGCCGTCCAGAAGGCCAGGCTGGACACTGTGCTGAAGACGGACTTGCCGGCGGTCAACAAACTCCTCGCGGACCGCAAGCTCAAGCCTCTGGAAGTGACCACGGCCGAATCCGTTCCGGCGCCCAATCAGAGCCGCGACCGGTAAAGCGTCCTCCGCCTCACTTTCGGTACAATTCGACGATGGAGAAAATAAAGACACTCGTGATCTACTCGCTCTGCCTCGCTATGGCAGCGCCGGCGGTGTGGAGCGCCGATGCCGCGCCGTTGCGCGGATATTCGTCCGAAGCGGCGCGCACCCAGCGCGAGTGGGAGGCGAAGTTCCGCGCCATTCCCGACCCCGCGGCCCTCCGCGCCTACATGCAGCGCCTCTCCGCCCGGCCCCATCATGTCGGCTCGCCCTACGATAAGGAAAACGCGGAATGGATCGCGGCCAAGGCCAGGGAGTGGGGGTTGGATGCGCAGATCGAAACCTTCGACGTGCTCTTCCCTACCCCGAAGGAGCGCGCGCTCGAAATGACCGAGCCCACCCGCGTCGTCGCCAAGATTGCCGAACCCGCCGTCTCTGGCGATGCCACCTCGGCACAGCAAAGCGAGCAATTGCCAATCTACAACGCTTACTCAATCGATGGCGAAGTTACCGCGCCACTGGTGTACGTCAACTACGGCATCCCGGCGGATTACGAGGAACTCGACCGCCTCGGCATCTCCGTGAAAGGGGCCATCGTGATCGCGCGCTACGGCGGAAGCTGGCGCGGCATCAAGCCCAAGGTGGCCGGCGAGCATGGCGCCGTCGGATGCCTGATCTATTCCGACCCCCGCGATGACGGTTACGCGCAGGGCGACACCTTTCCTAACGGTCCGTTTCGCCCCGGCGATGGCGCGCAGCGCGGCAGCGTGATGGACATGCCGGTCTATCCCGGCGACCCGCTCACCCCGGGCGTCGGCGCCACCAAGGACGCCAAACGCCTCCCCTTGAGCGATGTCAAAACCCTCACCACCATCCCCGTCATGCCGCTTTCCTATGGCGACGCCCAGCCGCTCCTGGCCGCCCTCAAGGGGCCGGTGGCGCCCCTCGCGTGGCGCGGCGCCCTGCCTATCACCTATCACGTGGGCCCCGGACCCGCCAAGGTCCACTTGAAGCTGAAATTCAACTGGGACCTGAAGACGCTGTACAACGTAATCGTCCGCATTCCGGGCAGCACGTTTCCCGACGAGTGGATCATCCGCGGCAATCACCACGACGCGTGGGTCAACGGGGCGGACGACCCGGTGTCCGCCATGGCGCCGATGATGGAGGAAATGCGCGGCCTCGGCGCCCTCCTCAAGCAGGGCTGGAAGCCAAAACGCACCATCCTCTATTGCGCCTGGGACGGCGAGGAACCCGGTCTGCTCGGCTCCACGGAGTGGGCCGAAGCGCACGCCGCTGAACTGCAACGCAATGCCGCGGTCTACATCAATTCGGATTCCAACGGCCGCGGCTTCCTGCAAGTGGAAGGCTCGCACACCCTGGAGAAGTTCATCAACGGCGTGGCCCGGGATATCGATGACCCGGAGACCAAGGTCACGGTCTGGAAGCGCCTCCAGGCGGCCCGCCTGGCGCGCGATTCCGACGGCGCGGACCACAACGAAGCCCGCACCCGCCCGGACCTGCGCATCGGCGCCCTGGGCTCCGGCTCCGATTACACCGCGTTCCTCGATCACCTCGGCATCGCCTCCGTGAATATGGGCTTCGGCGGCGAGGATGGCGGCGGCATCTACCACTCCATCTACGACGATTTCTACTGGTACCTGCATTTTTCCGACTCGGATTTCGTCTACGGACGAGCGCTCGCGCAGACCGCCGGCACCGCCGTAATGCGTCTGGCGGACGCCGAGCTGCTGCCGCTCGACTTCGACAACTTCACCGACACCCTGCGCCGCTATATCGAGGAAGTCCAGAAGCTGGCGCGCGACAAACGCGAGCAGACGTTAGAGCGCAACCGCCAGATCGAGGACGGTGTGTTCGCGCTGGTCAACGACCCGCGGCGTCCGCGCACCATCCCCGCCACGGAGACCGTCCCGCCCTTCCTGAACTTCGCTCCCCTGGAGAACGGCTTCGCCGCCCTGCTACGTACCGCCAAGGCCTACGATGAAGCCCTGGCGCACGCCTCGGAAAATGGCGGCGATGCGCTGGCGCGCGCCTCGTTGCGAGAGGTGAACGCCCGCCTGATCGCTATCGAACGGGCCATGACGCTCAACGAAGGCCTGCCCAATCGCGACTGGTTCAAACACCAGATCTATGCGCCGGGATTCTATACCGGCTACGGCGTGAAGACGCTGCCCGCCGTGCGCGAGAGCATCGAGCAGAAGGATTGGAAGCTGGCCGCGGAACAGATCGCGCGCGTCGGCAAGGTGCTGGAAAATACCGGCGAGGCCATCCAGGGCGCCACCGCGGAATTGGTCCGCGCGGCCCGATAGGGCCGCATCAACGCCTGCAAGGCCGCCGGGGTCATCCGCCTGCGAGGGACAGCCGGAACGCGACCATTTCCCGCCCGTTGCGAACCAGCAGAATGTCGCCCGCCAGCACCGGGTGGTTCCAGGTCTTGCCCTCCATCGCCGGGATCCGCGCGATCTCGGTGAATTGGCCGGGGACCGCCGCGACAAGCGCGAGTTCACCCTCCTCCGACAACACCAGCAGCAAGTCCTGGTCAGTCAACAGGAGTAGCTGGCCATGACCGTAGCGTCCGCCCTTCCACTTGCGCTTGCCGTCCTGGAGGTCGATACAAGCGAGGATGCCCCCGTCGAACCCGAAGGCATGCCCGTCCTGAACGACGAAGTCATTGAAGTAGGGCTTCAGCCCGCTCGACGTCCACACCTCCTCCACGGTCCATCTGCCTGGCCCGTGCGCCACCGCGAGGCGGCGCGTGCCGATTCCTCCGGCGGCGCTGCTGGTGGTGATCAGGACGCCCCCGTCCGCGGTCACGGCCGGCTGCAGGATGCTGAAGCCCGGCCATGAGTATTTCCAGAGCACGCTGCCGTCTGCCGGCGCGACGCTGGTGGCGCCGGCGTCGTTCAACAGTAGTACCTGCGCTACTCCGTCGATGGTCAACCAGTGCGGGGAACTGTAGCTCATGCCGTCATCGGGGCCACGCCAGCGCGGGTCACCGGTGGCCCGGTCATAGGCGGCGAGCCGGCCCGTGGCCGCGACAATGACAAGGTCATCGACCACCAGCGGTGAGCTCGTGAAACCCCAGATCGGAATCTTCGTGCCGGTGTCCGACGCCGCGTTGCGCGTCCACACTACGGCGCCGTTACGGGCGTCGAGCGCGTTCAAAATTCCCGTCGCGCCGAACGCATATATCCGTCCGTCGCGAAGGGTCGGCGTCGCGCGAGGACCGGCGCCGGCATTCGATTCCCAGAAGCGGGCGGCATCGCGGTGGGTCCACACCGGCTCGCCAGTAGTCGCTTTGTAGCAGGCGACAACTTCGAAGTCACCGCGTTGCTCCTGCGTGTAGAGCAGGCCATCGCCGACCGCGAAAGACGACCAGCCCGGTCCGACCGGCCGGCGCCACAACTCGACAGGCGGCGACGAAGCCCAGTCGGTCTTGATCTTCACGCCGGTGACTCTGTCATCGCGATGTGGTCCGCGAAAGCCGGACCACTCCGCGCGGGTCCGCTCGGCGGCCACAGGGGAAGGCAGAGCCGCTGGTAGCGTCGCCCGAACGACGGCCGAAAGCTCGCCGCCGGATTGCGGTGCGGGCCGTTCCCCAGCCGCTTCTTTTGACGGCGCCACTGGTCGCGCGGCCGCTTCGGCCTGGGCCCGATCCAGTAGCTTCTGCTCGGAAGTCTTCGCCCAACGCCAGGCGAACTGCGAACGGGCTTCGGCCGTTATGCCATCGGTGCGCAGCAACGCCCAGAACCCGCAGGCAACCAGGATGGTCGCCGCCAGCGTCGCGCGTCGCAGTCCGCCGCCCAGGCGGCGGCTGGCCACCGCCCAGGCCACCAATGCGAGGCTTAGTACAGGGATGGAGTAGACCACCAACATCATCCCCATCATTCCCGTCGCAATCGACTCATGCAGAATCCGCCGCGTTGCCACCAGCGCGGCGATCATCAGCACGATTGCGCCCAGGCGCTCGACCCACGGCGCCCGGCTGAGGAACACCCACCAAACCAGGACAGCTAATCCGCCTGCGAATTCGCCCATCACCGCGACGCCGATGGCCTCCGGCGCGGCCACCGGTACGCCAAACCGGATGAACCACAGCAGCAGTACGGCGGCAACGCCCGGCCACAGCCGGCGCTGCGCACGGTTCCGTTCGCCTTTTTGTGTGAGGGTCATCGTGATTTGATACGTTTTTCCCCGGCCCTGTGTTCCCGCCTTTTTCGCCGGTCGCGGCGGCTGAGACCCAGAGCAGACGCCGGCCGGCGCGCGTGCCCGCAGGGTGCGCGACATAGAAGCAAGGGTCCCACATCGCGGGTCCATACCGCGGAGGAACTTTTTTGGGGGGTGCGAGAGACTGGGTATGCCCAGGTGGCGGAAGTAGGCCGAGTTCACAGTGG
>JAPKZC010000363.1 GCA_026394025.1 Candidatus Solibacter sp. | reverse complement strand
GTTCCACTGCCGTCCTGGCGTCGGGATATTGCGCCCCGTCAATGATCAGCGACCAGTGTACGAGGTCGTCCAGGTCTGGCGCGCGGAAGCCGAAGCGGTCGGCGGCTACGCGGCAGATAAACGCGGTACAGGATTTGTAGCTGGGGTCATAGAGCTTACGGCCGCTAGTATCCTGGCGGAAATGCTCCTGGTCTTCCGCGTTAAGAAACGCACTCTGGTGATGGTCGAACCACCAGGTCAGCTTTGGGTGGCTGGAGTACTTGAAATCCACGATGGCGTTTTCGTCGCCATCGAACAGCGCAGATTCGAAGAGCTGCGACGCCTTGTGGGCCATACCCGTATAGCGGAACTCCGCATCCGGGTGGACCGCGCCCGCGATGAATCGGCTGAAGTAGGCAGCCGACGCCGCCCCGTCAAAACAGTGATCGTGATACAGCACCCGTGTGAGCATGTAGTTTCAGACTGAGGAAAACCTTTTAGCTTGCCTGAAAGGAAGAAGAAATGCAACTGTATGTTATGCGCGAGATCCCAACCTGGGACCAGTATTACCTCGATATCTGCAAAGTGGTGGCCGCGCGGAGCAAGGATCCGAACACCCAAATCGGCTGTGTGATCATCGGTCCCAACCACGAAATCCGCTCGACCGGGTACAATTCATTCCCGCGGGGGATCCGCGACGATGTGCCGGAACGCCTGGTGCGCCCCACGAAGTATCTCTGGATCGAGCATGCCGAACGCAATGCCATCTGCAACGCCGCACGCGCCGGGACGGCCACGGAAGGCTGCACCATCTACGTGGACATTATGCCGTGCATGGATTGCGCCCGCGCCGTGGTGCAGGCCGGGATCGTTCGGGTGGTGATTTCCGCCGAACGCATGGCGCAGTATTCCAGCGTTTACTATGACGAACATTTCGGCATGGTCGAAGTTTTGTTCCGCGAAGCCAAGGTGGAAGTCCGCCGCGTGTAGCCGCGCGCGCCGGGCTACCTGTCCCGCTTCGCCCGTTGGCACTACACCGGGCGCAGCTTTTCCAAGTCGGCGGGCTCGCCGAACCTGACACCAGCGGATGTTCTCTAACCAGCGCACCGGGTTCGGCACCTGTTGGTAGACGCCCTCGCGCGCCTCCGCGCCCGAGTGGATTTCGCTGGCCTGCCAGTTGTTCACCAGGGGGCACGCAAGGTCGCGAAACTCAGTGGCGTCCAGATCCACGCGCAAGCGTTGCTGCGCGGGGACCATCAGGGCACAGTGGAAGGGGGCGCTCACCGGCAACAGCACGGCGCGGCGGGCGCCCGCGGCCTTGGCGAGTTCCGCCGCCCGATTGACCGCGCCCGCATGTCCGGCGATGACCACCTGGTCGGGCGAGTTCAAGTTGGCCGCGCTGACCACTTCTCCCTGCGCGGCGGCGGCCAGCACGGCATCCAGGTTGCCTTCGGGCAGCTTGAGAATCGCGGCCATCGCGCCAACGCCGGGGGGCACCGCGGACTGCATGTACTCCCCGCGCTTGCGGACCAAGCGCACGGCATCCGCAAAGCGCAGGCTGCCGGCGGCAACCAGCGCGGAGTACTCGCCCAGGCTGTGCCCGGCGACGTAATCCGGCGCGATGCCCTGCTCGCGCAACACTTCGAACGCCGCAATGGAAACCGTGAGCAACGCCGGTTGCGTGTTGGCGGTCAATTTCAGTTGATCTTCCGGACCTTCAAAGCACAACCGGGAAATGGCGAAGCCCAGCGCCTCATCGGCCTCGTCAAAAACGCGTCGCGCGGCGGCGAACGATTCGGCAAGCGCCTTGCCCATGCCAGCGGCTTGAGAGCCCTGGCCCGGGAACAGAAAAGCAGTTGTAGGTATCAACTTGAAATTATAGCGGGAATGCCCGCCGGCATCGATTCCGCGCGGGTGCTCCGCACCCGCTTGACACCGCCAATAAGAAGCGCAAGATAAAGCTGGATGGGCTTGCCTCATCTGTAAGGATGTAAGACCATGAGACTCCTGGATCGCACTGCAACCGACAAAGAAGATGTGCGCCACATGACCGCCGCGGAGTTGGCCAGCCTCGGCATCGCAATTCTCGACAAGCGGGACCTGATCCTCCAGTGCACGTGCTGCGGGCGGACCTGGTTGCCCGAACTCGACGCGGATGGCAAGCTGCCGTTCGACTATTGGTTGTGTCCCAGAACCTGCAACTCTTGAGCCGCCGGCGTACCAAGGTCCCACCCACGGACAATGGCATAATGAAACCGGAGGCTAATGGTGGCCACGTTGACATCGCCAGAGTCCATATCCATAGAGAACGAAAAGAACCCATGGCTCGCCGCCGCCGCGCGGTTTGAGGATGCGGCCAACCGGCTTAATCTGGACGACGGAATGCGCAAGGTGCTCGGCACTTCCGCCAGGGAACTCACCGTTCACATCCCGGTTCTACTGGACGACGGACGCATCGAGGTCTTCACCGGGTACCGGGTGCAGCACTCGATAGCGCGGGGTCCGGCCAAGGGCGGCATCCGCTTCGCCCCCGATGGCACGCTCGACGAAGTGCGCGCGCTGGCCTCCTGGATGACCTGGAAGTGCGCAGTGGTCAATATTCCGTTCGGTGGCGGCAAAGGCGGAGTGATCTGCGATCCGAACATTCTCTCCGACACGGAACTGGAGAAGATCACGCGCCGCTACACCGCCGAAATCATCGATTTTATCGGACCCGAACGGGATGTCCCCGCGCCCGATGTCAATACGAACGAGAAGGTAATGGCCTGGATCATGGACACCTACTCGATGCACGCGCGGCACACGGTTACCGCCATCGTCACCGGCAAACCGATGGCGCTGGGCGGGTCGCGCGGCCGCCCCGAGGCCACCGGGCGCGGCTGCATGATGGTCATTCTCAGAGCTCTCAAGTTGATGAACAAGCGCCCCGAGGACACCACGGTGGTGGTACAGGGCTTCGGCAATGTCGGCGGCATGGCGTCCCAGTTGATGAGCGCCGTGGGCTTCAAGATCATCGCCCTGGTGGAGTACGATGGAGCGGTCTACAACCCGAACGGCCTGGATATCGCGGCCCTCCAGCAGCACCGCAAGGAGACCGGCTCGATCACGGGGTTCGCCGGGGGCGAGGACATGGACAAGGCCGAAGCCATGTTCCTGGAGTGCGATGTCCTGCTGCCCGCCGCCACCGAGAACGTCCTTACCTCGCAGAACGCGCACCGCGTGCGCTGCCAGATTCTGTGCGAGGGCGCCAACGGCCCCACCACGCCGCTGGCCGACCTGGTCCTGGCCGACCGGAAGGTCTTCGTGATTCCGGACATTCTGGCCAATGCCGGCGGCGTCACGGTGTCCTACTTCGAGTGGGTGCAGGATCGGCAGGGCTTCTTCTGGAACGAACAACTGGTCAACGAACGCCTTCAGGAAATCATGGACGAGAGCTTCGACGCGATCGTGGAGTATGCTCGCGCGCACCATGTGAACAATCGGATTGCCGCCTACATGGTGGCACTGGACCGGGTGGCCGGCGCCATCAAACTCCGCGGCATCTACGCCTAGTACCAGGATGCCGTTTCAGGATATCAACAGCGCATCGGGAAACCGCTCCCTCACGGTCGCGGCTCTGATTGGGGCCACGACGGCCCATCCGAACTGCGACTATGAGTGACGCATCCACGCCGCTGATGCGGCAGTACAACGGCATCAAGCAGCAGGTTCCCAATGCCCTGTTGATGTTTCGCCTCGGCGATTTTTACGAGTTGTTTTTCGAGGACGCGGTGGTGGCGGCGCGGGAACTCGAAATCACGCTGACCTCGCGCAACAAAGAAAAAGGCGCCGCCATTCCCATGTGCGGCGTCCCCTTCCATGCAGCCGAGGGCTACATCTCGCGCCTCATCCAAAAGGGATACCGCGTAGCCATCTGCGACCAGGTGGAAGACCCTAAATCCGCCAAGGGCCTGGTGAAGCGCGAGATCATGCGGGTTGTCACGCCCGGCACCGCCATGGACGCCAACCTGGTGCGCTCGCGAGAGAACAACTTCCTCGCCGCTGTTTCACACCACGGCGCACGTTCCGCGGTGGCGCACGTGGATGTGTCTACCGGCGAGTTCAAGGTCACGGAGATGGAGACCGGCGAGGTGGCCGGCGCGCTGGACCAACTGGGCGCGCGCGAAGTCCTGTTCCCCACGGACCTGCCCCTGCTCACCGGCGAGGATCGCGGCGGCCCGCGCTTCGTGCGCACGGACCTCGAAGACTGGGTCTTCACCCACGACTACGCCGACCGCACGCTGCGCGATCACTTCAAACTGCTGTCGCTCGATGGCTGCGGCCTGGCCAATCGGCCCGCCGCCGTGGGCGCCGCCGGGGCCATCCTGCACTACCTGCGGGACACGCAGCGCGCGGCTCTCGACCATCTCGACCGCCCCACCTATTACGACCGCGCCGATTCCATGGTGCTCGACGCCGTCACGGTGCGAAATCTGGAACTGCTGGAGCCCGTCTTCGCCGCCGACGCCGGCGTCTCCCAGGCGCAACTCACCGTCCTCGGCGTGTTGGATCAGACCCTGACCGGGATGGGCGGCCGCCTGCTGCGCCAGCGGCTGCTGCGGCCTTCGATGGACCGCGGAGAAATCGAACAGCGCCTGGATGCCGTGGGCGAGTTGCGACAACAGACCATCCTGCGCGCCGAATTGCGCAAACAGCTTGGCGCCATCCTGGACCTGGAGCGCCTGCTGGCCAAGGTCACCCTGGGCTCAGCCAGTCCGCGCGACCTGCTCGCCCTGGGCCGCTCGCTCGAAAAGATCCCGGCGCTCAAACGCTGCTTCGACACGCAGCAGGCTGCCCGCCTGCGCGACCTGCATCTCCGCCTTGACGAACTCAGTGACGTCAGCAACCTGATTCTCGAAGCCATCGCCGACGAACCGCCGCTCAACCTGGTGGACGGCGGCACCATCCGCGCCGGATATCACGCGGAACTCGACGAACTACGCGATCTCAGCCAGAACGGCAAACGGT
>JAPKZC010000990.1 GCA_026394025.1 Candidatus Solibacter sp. | reverse complement strand
TCTGGGTGACCCTAGCGAGGAGGACCCACCCGTTCCCATCCCGAACACGGCAGTTAAGCTCCTCAGCCCCGATGGTACTGCACGCGCAAGTGTGTGGGAGAGTAGGACGTCGCCCGGTTTACTTTAAAGGCCTTCGCGCAAGCGAAGGCCTTTTGCCGTTTCCCCGAGCCTTTTCCCGCCGATTTAGTTTGCCCAGCCTTTCCGGCCCGTGTTATATTCGAAACGCGTTTGACAAGCTTCCGCGAAACCGGCCGAGTGTGACTGTGAGCTTTCCCGCTTGTGTGACCTCCCCGATGAGCTGCCGCTTTGAAATTGACAGGAGACTAGAGTGAAGAACATTTTCGTAGGCAACCTGGATTTCAATGCCTCCGAAGAGGGCGTCCGCAGCCTCTTTGAGCGCTATGGCCAGGTTAACAGTGCCCGAATCATGACAGATCGCGAGACCGGGCGTTCCCGTGGTTTCGCATTCGTCGAGATGGAAAATGAAGGCGAGGCGGATCAGGCTATTTCCGCCCTCAATGGCTATACCCTGGATGGACGTGCGCTGAATGTGAACGAGGCCCGCCCCAAACCAGAACGTGGCGCGGGCGGCGGCGGAGGAGGTGGTGGCCGCGGCTTCGGTGGCGGCGGTGGCGGCGGTGGGCGCCCCGGCGGCGGTGGTGGTGGCGGGGGCCGGCGACCGGGCGGTGGTGGCGCCGGCGGTGGCAGCAGTCGCCGCGAACCCCGCTGGTAGTCTTCAGAGTGGTATTCAACATCGAGGGACGTTCCGGGACGTCCCTCGATTTGCGTTTCGGATGGCCCGCGCGGCGCTTACGTTCTTCTATACCCCGCCCGAGCCGTTTTCCAGGAAGGCGCGCAGCCGATGACTGCGGCTGGGATGGCGCAGTTTCCGCAGGGCTTTGGCTTCGATCTGGCGGATCCGCTCGCGCGTCACCGCAAAATTCTGCCCTACTTCTTCCAGCGTGTGCTCGCTGCCGTCTTCGAGGCCGAAGCGCATCTTAATAATCTTCTCTTCGCGCGGCGTAAGTGTCTTCAGCACCTGCGCCGTCTGCTCCCGCAGATTGAGATTGATCACCGCATCGGAGGGCGAAATTCCGTTCTGGTCGACGATGAAGTCCCCCAGATGCGACTTGCGCACCTTCGACACGGGCAGCTGCAAGCGCTTGGCGAGTTCCTCGTTGCTCGGCTCGCGCCCCAGTTCCTGCACCAGTTGCCGCGAGGTCCGGATCAGTTTGTTGATCGTCTCGATCATGTGCACCGGAATGCGGATGGTGCGCGCCTGATCCGCGATGGCTCGCGTGATCGCCTGGCGAACCCACCAGGTGGCGTAGGTGGAGAACTTGTAGCCGCGGCGGTACTCGAATTTGTCCACCGCCTTCATCAGGCCGATGTTGCCTTCCTGAATGAGGTCGAGGAATTGCAGCCCGCGATTCGTGTAGCGCTTGGCGATGCTGACGACCAAGCGCAGATTGGCCTCAATCAGCTCTTTCTTGGCCGTCTCGGCCTCCTGGTGGGCCTGAGTGATGATCTCGAGCGTGCGCCGCAGTTCCGCCGCCGAGGCGCCGAATACTTCTTCCCGCTGCTCAGTTCCTTGATGCCCTCGGCGCGGGCGCCCGGCCAGGTCTCGAGCTTGCGCTGCGTCTTGGCGAGGTCGTTCTCCAGCGGCCGGAGCTCTTCCACCGCGGCCCGCAGGCGGCCAATCAAATGGCGGATCACCGGCGATTGGAACTTGATGGCGCGGCACAACCGCGACGTCCGCACGATCAGACGCCCCAACTCCCACAGCTGCCGGCGGTATTGCTTAGGCTTCATGCCGCGCGGGATGGCCATCAGCTTTTGCCGGCACTGCAGGATCTTCTTGTAGTGCCGCGCAACATCCTCGGTGCGGCAGGCGAACTCCAGCCGCTTCTCCTCCACAATCTCGTCGGTGAGCATGGGGTCCGCGATCTGGATGACGTCGCGCGCGGAGAGGGTATCCTGCGCGACCTCCTCGCCCATGCCGATGATCTCCTGGATCACCAGCGGCGCGCGGAATATGGATTTGAGCACGGTGTTCTGGCCGCGCTCGATGCGGCGTGCGATTTCGACTTCGCCCTCCCGCGTGAGCAGTGGAACCGTTCCCATCTCGCGCAAGTACACGCGAACCGGATCGTTGACCTTCTCGCCGACTCCCGCGGGAAGTTCGAGGTCGATCACCTCCTCGCCGGCCTCTTCGATCTTCTTTTCGAAATCCTTGGACTCTTCCAGGATTTCGATGCCGGCGGTGTCGAGCCCGGCCAGCACGTCGTCGATGTCGGCGCCTCCGGCGAGAGCGCCGTGCAGGACTTCGCTCACCTCGTCGTACAAGACGTAGCCCTTTTCCTTGCCCATCTGTACGAGCCTTTGAAGCCCGTCGTATTTATCGTCTAGCGCCACCGAAGCCCCGTAACTCCCAGCGGATGATAATCCAGATCATTGTACACTACTGCACTCCGCGCATTCCGATGCCGATGGGTCATGCGGGCCTGCCTCGCGGGGCGCGTTCGAGCGCATGTAATTCCAACGCCAAACGGATGGCTTCATCGAACTTGCCGGCGCGATCCAGTTCCTTTATTCGCGTCTTCAACTGCACACGCAGGTTCTGTTGCTCGCTCCGTTGCATGCTTTCCACCGCCGCCACCACTTTTTCCCGCGAAATCTCGCCATCCTCATTCAGCACGGTTTGTGCCAGCAGGTTCTGGTCGGCCTCCTCCAGCCTGCCGTTGACCTCGTCGAAACCCACCCGGCCGCCCGCCTCCTCCAGGGCGAAGATGGCCTGGAAGATGCGTCGCGATGGCAGCGTGTCGATAGTCTTTAGTGATCGCAGCCTCCCAATCATTTCAGTGCGCAATTCCGGATCTCCCAACACAGCGCGTTCAGCAGCATCCGCTCATCGTGCCGCAACGGGCTCGCAGGACTTTCGACTAACTTCTCCTTCCTGTCGACCGCAGCTCGCTTGAAGGCGTCAAGGACCGCACCCTGGTTGGCCTGATCCACCCCTACGTAGCCTGCTACATCGATTGCCAGCTTCAAGCGCTCGAGCGTGTCTGGAATTTTCTGCACGGCCGGCACGAGGATCTCCAGGACGGCTATCTGACCTTGTGTGGATCGCATGTCATGCTTCGCGCGTGCGCGATCTGCAAGCCAGTAGATATAGCTCTGGGCGTTCTCGACCCGGTTCCGGTATGCTGTGGCGCCTCTTTCCTTACAGTACTCATCGGGGTCAAGCCCGCCATCCAGTTCGACTACGTAGACTTGGATGTCCTCTTGAAGCAGAATGTCGATCGAGCGCTGAGCAGCGTTCGCCCCTGGTGCATCTGGATCGAAGTTCACGGCAATACGATCCGCGTGCCTTTTCATCGCCTGCACCTGCTGCGCGGTCAACGCGGTTCCGCAGCTCGCCACCACGTTGCGAAAGCCCGCCGCGGTCACGCCGATCGCGTCCATGTAGCCTTCCACCAGGATCACGCGATCTTCCTTACGCACGGCCTCCTTGGCGCGGTGCAGGTTGTATAGCACGTGGCTCTTCTTGTAGATGGGAGTCTCGGGCGAGTTGAGGTATTTGGGCTCATCGTCAGGGGACAGCGCGCGTCCTCCGAAGCCGATGATCTTGCCCGATTCATTGTGAATCGGAAACATCAGCCGGTTGCGAAATCGGTCGTAGAGACTGCCATCCTGCCGCTTACCGACCAGACCCGACTCTTCCATCTGCGCTACCGGGAACCCGCGCTGCCCAAAGAGGCGCACCAGCGCGCGACCCGAGCGGTCCGAGTAGCCGAGGCCGAAGTGCTCCACAGTCTCCGCCGCCAGACCGCGCCTGGCGATATACCCGCGGGCCGCTTCGCCGATCTGCGATTGTAGATTGGCGCGGAAATTCTCCTCCGCCGCCTCGTGCATGGCCAACAACGAACCGCGCACCTTCGAATCTTCATCGGCGTACTGCGAGCGCTTGGGCATCGGAACGCCGTAGCGCTCCGACATTGTTTTCAGGGCCTCGTAGAAACTCAGGCCCTCCTTCTCCATCACGAACTTCACCACATCGCCGCCGGCCCCGCACGAAAAGCACTTGTAGAATTGGTGTACCGCGTGGACGGTGAAGGACGCGGTCTTCTCGTTATGGAAGGGGCATAGCCCCATGTAGCGGTTGGCGCCGGAACGCCGCAGCCTGACGTATTCGCCCACCACGTTGACGATATCGACCGAGGACTTGAGTTGCTCGACGAAATCCATGCCGCCCCTTGTGGCTATTATCCCGCACCGCGGCCCTCGCGATATGGCCGTCCGGTAACCAGCCGGGCTAACCGATGATGTATTGACCCCGAGTGCATCCGGTAAGCATCGTCGCCGGGCTGAGCCCAAACGCGCGGGTGGTCACCGCGGGTTGCCCTTCGCGGCAGCCACCTTTGTGCAGGTGGCGCCGGTCAACAATCAACTTACGCGCCGGCTGATTTCAATCGGTGTTTTGTGGTTTACGGCCAATGTCTTGATCGCTCCGTACGCCGCCGGAATGCGCCAGGACATCCGCAACCCGCGAACTCTGCTACCATAACCGCTGGAGACGCCGGTTGACGGCGACCTCACGGAGTCCATACAATGGCTGATATAAGGAGGCCGCATGAGATCACTTGGCTTTCCTGAGCTTCTCGTAATCCTCGGTGTTGCCGTACTGTTGTTCGGCGGCAAGAAAATTCCCGAAGTCGCGAAAGGTTTGGGCGAAGGGATCCGCAACTTCAAGCATGCCTTGAAGGGTGACGAAGAGAAGGTCGAAGAAAAGAAGCAGGCGTAGGCTTCGAGGATCAGCCCGCACGTTGGGCTGAGTTCGTCTCGGCTTCAAGAGTTCCGCAAACAAAAACAACCCCGCGAGGCCTGTTGGGCTTCGCGGGGTTTTCTCCTTACAGGCACAACGTTCTGGAATCGACTACTTCGCCTTCTTCGGCGGCACAATCGCGTCTTTCGCGCTCTTGGCCACGCGGAACTTCACGACATTTTTGGCCGCGATCTTGATGGCCACGCCTGTCGCCGGGTTGCGCCCCATGCGAGCTTTGCGGGACACCTTTACCAGCCGCCCTAGGCCGGGCAGCACGAACACGGCGTTCTTCTTCACCTCCGCGATCGCCGTGCTGGACAGTGTGTCCAGAAACGCACGGGCCACCTTGTTGCTGACTTCGCAGGCTTCCGCGAGCGACCGTACCAGCTGCGTCTGGGTCATCCTCTGATTCGCCATATTTCTCCTTATGATTCTCTCGTAGCGCTGCGCGCCACGTTTGCCATCGAACAACTTTCAGCCTCGGAACTCCAACGAGCCCAAGGCTTGAACGTAATCAATGATAAGGGAAGAGGATGGGGATGTAAAGGGCAAAACAAGCCAAAACCCTTGATTTTCCGCAGGTTTTTTGTGCAACGTGCTCTGGAACCCCCAATTTTATGGGCTTTCCACGAATCCGACACCCCGCTGCCACTCTAACGCGCGATCCGAAGTGCTCTCCGCGACCCTGTTTTTCCGCACGCGCAAGGCAAGCCGGCTTCCCCCGAACGGCACGAGCGCAATGCGCACGGCGGCGAAAAGCTTGAGCGGCGCTCCGCCCGCACTGGTCTCGCCCTCTCCCAAAGAGGTCTCCGGCCGGTTGCGCATCTGGTTGAGAAACAGCACGCAGGTGCCGGATTTCACCAACGTCTGACGCAATGGCTGTGCAGGCCCGGAGCGTCGTTGCCGATTCCGGCCTCCAGTTCCAGCAGTGGCACGAGTGCCGCGGCTGAGTCCACCACCACCAGGTCCACCGCACCCGAGCCCGTTAGCTGACGCGCGATCTCCATGCCCTGCTCCGCGGTTGCCGGCTGGGCGAAGGGCACACGCTCCATGTCCACGCCCAGACGCGCCGCGTAGGCCGGGTCGAAGGTATGGTCGGCATCGATCCACGCGGCCGTCAGTCCATTTTTCTGGGCACCCGCCACGCACTGCATCGCGAGTGTGGTTTTCCCACAGCCCGATGGCCCAAAAAGTTCCACCATATGGCCCCGTGGAAATCCCGAGCCAAGCGCCTGATCGAGCGCGTGGAAGCCCGACGGGAAGAAAGCATCCGGCGCGCCCGAGGGCGTTTGCATCCGGGCCAGCCGCAACAAGATGGCCCGCTGCCGCTCCTCTTCCTTCTTCATAGGTTGCTGCGGGCTGCCTGCCTAGCGCCGTGCCTGAACCGGTTTGGCCGCCGCCGCAGTTTCCACTGGCGCCGATACCGGCGCGCCGTCCGGCTTGATCAGGCCCAACGCCTTGCGTACCTCGGTATCGATGGTGCGCCGGATGTCCTGATTGTCCTTCAGGAACTGCCGCGCATTCTCGCGTCCCTGGCCGATCCGCTCACCCTTGTAGCTGAACCAGGAACCGCTCTTCTCGATGATGTTCTGCCCCACTCCCTGATCCATCAGGTCGCCTTCCTTGGAAACCCCTTCGCCGTAGATGATGTCGAACTCCGCCTCGCGGAATGGCGAGGCCACCTTGTTCTTGACCACCTTCACCTTGGTACGATTGCCCACCATCGCGTCCCCGTCCTTGATGGCCGCGATGCGCCGGATGTCCAGGCGTATTGACGCATAGAACTTCAGCGCGCGCCCGCCCGTGGTGGTTTCCGGATTGCCGAACATCACTCCGATCTTCTCGCGGATCTGATTGATGAAAATCAGGCACGTGTTCGACTTGCTCACCGAACCCGTGAGTTTGCGCAACGCCTGCGACATCAGGCGCGCCTGCAACCCCATGTGGCTGTCTCCCATCTCGCCGTCGAGTTCCGATTTCGGAACCAACGCCGCCACCGAGTCCACCACCAGCACGTCGATTTGTCCGGAGGCGATCAGGTGCGACGTGATTTCCAGCGCCTGCTCGCCGTAATCGGGCTGCGACACCAGCAGGTTGTCCACATCCACTCCCAACTTCCGCGCGTAGGCTGGATCCAAGGCGTGCTCCACGTCGATGAACGCGGCGATGCCGCCGGCCTTCTGCGCTTCGGCGATCACCTGCAGGGCAATCGTCGTTTTGCCCGAAGACTCCGGTCCGAAAATCTCGTTGATGCGGCCGCGAGGGAAGCCGCCCACACCCAGCGCGGCGTCCAGCGAAATCGAGCCCGTCGAGATCACCGAAACCGGTACAATGGCGTCCTTAGACCCCAGACGCAGGATCGAGCCCTTGCCAAACTGTTTCTCAATCTGGCTGAGGGCGAGTTCTAAAGCGCGCGAGCGCTCCTTTTCATCCATGTTGGGTATTGCTCCTGGAATTGGGGGTAAAGAGATATTGTACCAGCCGCTATAATTGTTGCAGAGGTTTTGCCGATGGTCCCGCGTCTGCTTGCGTCCTTTCTTGCCTCCGCGCTTCTCGTCTCCGGCGCCGCCAAAAAGACCACTGCCACCGCACGCGGCGAAAACAACGACATCATTCTCAACGTCACAATCTACATCGATTCCGCCGCCGTCAAGGAAGCGCTTGGCGACGATCTGGCCGGGCACTACATCGTGGCCCAGGTGAGAGTGGAGCCCAAGTACACCAAGGAAATTACCATCGACCGCGATGAGTTCATCCTGCGCACCGATAAGGATGGCGACCGCACCAAGCCCATGGCGCCCAGCCAGATTGCGGGCCGTGGCGCGCTGGTGCTGACCGGCACGCAAGGTCCGGGCGGGCAAGGCGCGGAGCGCAGTCGCGGCTGGAGTATCGGCGGCCCCATCGGCATGGGCGGCGGCGGAATCGGCGCCGGCGGTGGCGCCGACACTAGCGGCGTGAAGGCCACCATGGAGGACAGCGCCAAGGAGAACCCGCTCCGGAAACTCCTCGACGCCAAGGTGCTGCCGGAAAAGAAGATCGAAGAGCCGGTCACCGGCTTCCTCTTCTTCCCCATGGAAAACCAGAAGATGAAGGACCTGGAGCTGCTCTACGGCGCCAGGGAAAACCGCATCCGGATACGGTTCAAGTAGGCGTGGCCGTGCCCCAAAGCCTCCCAGAGTACCGTTGACGCATACGGCAATTTGCCGTATGCTTGGTCTATGGAGAAAAGTTCCACTACCGCACGTCTCGAGGCGCGACTCCCCGCCGACATTCACGCGCTGCTGAAGCGTGCCGCGGAAATCGAAGGGCGCACTCTCACGGACTTCGTGGTGACGGCCGCGCGAGAAGCCGCCTGCCGAACCATCGAGGAGACGGATATCATCCGCCTCTCGGTGGAGGACCAACGCCAAATCGCCGAGGCGATTCTCAATCCGCCCGATCCTGCGCCCGCGCTCCGGCGTGCCTTCAAGCGCCGCCGTGAGCTGTTCGGATCCGCGTGACGCCTTCTTTCCGGGTTGAGTTGCTGAACGCGCAGCACGACCGCGCAGCCTTCGCCTGTGGCGAAGAAGCCCTTGACCGCTATCTGCGGACGCAAGCCACTCAGGACATCCGCCGTCGCGTCGCCAGTTGTTTCGTCGCGATCGAGGTGGCTACTGGCAAGCTTGCTGCTTACTACACGATCGCTTCAGCGAGCATACCTACGCCTCAGCTTCCACCTGAGATAATCAAGCGCCTGCCACGCTATCCAGCCCTGCCGGCGGTGCGCATCGGACGTTTGGCGGTGGACCTCAAGGTTCGGGGCCGCGGCCTTGGAGCGGCGATGCTGGCCGACGCCGCAAGCCGGACCTTGCAGGCGCCGCCGGCAGTCTTTGCGCTCCTGGTGGACGCCAAGAACGATGACGCCGTGGCTTTCTATCAACGTCACGGTTTCCGGCCGCTCGCCAGTCAGCCCCGGACCTTGTTTCTCCCGATGGCGACCGCCGAGAAGCTCCTGCTTTGACCCTCTACTGGAACTCGATCCCCGCCATCACCAACTGCGGCATCACCTGATTCCAGCTGCCCGGAACGTTGTCGAAGGGCAGGCGGAACGGCTTGATCTGTTCCGGCGCCACCGCGCCGATCTTCGGACTCACGATGGGGACTCGCTCGCGCAACACCACCTGGCCGTATGCATCGTAGAAGACGCAGCGGATTTCCACCGTCTTCACGACGCGGTCGCCCACGTTCTGAATGTTGCCCACAATCTCCACCACGCTCTGTTTCAGGTAGCTCTCGTGGGCTTTCATCTCCACGTTCGTCAGCTTGAGTTTGCCGGCGTACGCCCGCGCCTCTCCGGTGAGCGGCGGAGGTTCGGGCGGCGGTTTCTTAGACACCCGGTCGAGATAGAAGAACCCGCCGAGGCCCAGCAGGAGCACCAGGCCAACCACGATCGCCATCGGCGGGATGGGTGCTTTTTTCGGAGCCGCTTGTTTACTTACCACCAACGGTCATTTCTCCCATCTTGATTGTAGGCGCTGCCACCGATCCGCGAAACTCCAGATCGCTGCCGATTGCCTCAATGCCGGGCAGCATGTCGTTCAGATTACCCGCGATGGTCACCTCGCTCACCGCAAACGCCAGTTCCCCATTGCGGATCCACAGCCCGGCCGCACCGCGCGAGTAATCCCCCGTCACCACGTTCACGCCGAACCCCATTAGTTCGGTCACGTAGAACCCGTTCGGAATCCCCGCGATGATCTCCTCCGGCGATTGGACGCCCTTTTCCAGGAAAAAGTTCCCGTGCCCGATTCCGGCGTTGCCGGTGAGCCCACGCGACGCGTTGCCAGTGGTCTTCATCCCCAGCTTGCGCGCCGCATAAGTATTCATCAGGTAACTCTTCAGCACGCCGCGCTCAATCACCACCGTGCGCCGCGAGGCCACGCCCTCATCGTCGAACGGAGAGGTGCCGAAGAGCCCCGGCAGGGTCCCGTCGTCGATCACGGTCACATCGTCGCTGGCCACTTTTTCGCCGAGCTTGCCGGCCAGGAACGATTCCTCCCGGTAGACGGACATCCCGTGCACCGCCTCGAAAATGTTGTCCAACAGCGATCGCGCCGTGCGCGGTTCGAACACCACCGGCACTTTTTGGGTCTCGACTTTGACCGCATTCAGCCGCCGCAGCGCGCGCTGGGCCGCCATCCGGCCGACATACTCGGGAGCCTCCAGCGCGGCGAACCCGCGCGCCATGGTGTACCAGTAGTCGCGTTCCATGCTCTCGCCGTCGCGCGCCACCGGCGAGGTGCTCAGGGAGCAGTAGCTACTCCGGTACTCGCCCGTGAACCCGCACGAATTGGCGAAAATGTGCCGTCCCACGTAGTTATCGAACGAAGCGCCCTCGGAATTGGTGATTCGCGGATCGCTGCTCAGCGCCGCATCCTCGGCGCGCTTGGCAATCTCGATCTTGAACGCCGTATCCAGTTCCGCGACATCCGGGGAGTACATCCCCAGGTCGCCTTCCAGGGTGCCGAACTCGCCGGGGTCCGGCAACCCGGCGTGCGGATCTTCGGTCGTGATATCGGCCAGTTCGATGGCCGATTTCACCAGGTGCGCGATTCCCTCAGGCGAAAGATCGCTGGTGTAGGAGGCGCCCGTATTCCGCCCGATCAGGATGCGCAGGCCCGCGCCGCGCGATCCGGCCTCCTTCAGATTCTCCACTTCGCGCATGCGCACGTTGGCCGAAAACTCCTCGCCCTCGGCGATAGTACACTCGGCGTCGCTCGCCCCCGCCGCCTGCGCCCGCTTCACGATATCCTGCGCGAGTTCCAACAGGTGATTGGCGCTCAAGCCGTGCCTCCTACGGTCATTTTGTCGATCTTGATGGTGGGGATTCCCACTCCCACCGGCACGCTCTGCCCGTCCTTGCCGCAGGTGCCGATGCCTTCGTCCAGCCGCAGGTCGTTGCCCACCATGCTGACGTATTTCAACGCTTCCGGCCCGTTGCCGATCAGCGTCGCGTTGCGCACCGGACGCGTCAATATGCCGTCTTCGATGAAGTAGCTCTCCGATGCCGAGAAGACGAAATTGCCGCTGGTGATATCCACCTGTCCGCCGCCGAAGTTCACGCAGTAGAGTCCCTTGGGCACAGAGCGGATGATCTCTTCCGGATCGCTCTCTCCAGCCAACATGAACGTATTCGTCATGCGGGGCATGGGGATGTGGGCGTAGCTTTCGCGCCGCCCGCTGCCCGTCGATTCGGCCTTCAACAACGTGCAGGAGAGCTTGTCCTGCAAGTAGCCGCGCAGCACGCCGTTCTCGATCAGGACGTTTCGCCGGGTCGGCTGTCCTTCATCGTCCACATTGAGCGATCCGCGCCGGCTGCCGATGGTGCCATCGTCCACCACGGTGCACAGTTCGCTCGCCACCTTCTGGCCCATGCGCCCGCTGAAGGCCGAAACGCCCTTGCGGTTGAAGTCCGCCTCTAAGCCATGACCGACCGCTTCATGCAGCAGGATCCCCGGCCAACCCGGCCCCAGCACCACCGTCATCTCGCCGGCGGGCGCTTCCACCGCGTCCAGCAT
>JAPKZC010000660.1:544-2715 GCA_026394025.1 Candidatus Solibacter sp. | reverse complement strand
CGAATGTCCTGCTGGTCCGGGTGGATGCCACGCTGAGCGATGGATGGTTCTACGAAGGCGCCGGCCTCTACCGTCACGTCTGGCTGGTAAAGACGGCGCCGGTCCACGTTAAGAAGTGGGGCACGCTCGCCAGCGCCAAAGTGCAGCCCGGCCTGGCGACGCTCTCCATCCGGACCGAGGTGGAGAACCACGCCAAGGGCGCACAAAACGTGCGCGTGATCTCGACCATCCTGGACCCCTCCGGCAAGGAGGCCGGAAGGGTGGCCAGTCAACCCGCCGCCATCGCGGAGTGGGGTGAGCGCGCCTACTCACAGCAGGTCGCCGTGAAGCAACCTGCGCTGTGGTCCCTGGAGGAACGGAACCTTTACAGGCTCGTGACGGAGGTCGAATCCGGCGGGACCGTGACCGATCGCTATGAAACCCGATTCGGCCTCCGCGACCTGAAGTTCGACGCGGAGAAAGGCTTCTTCCTCAATGGCAAGCCGGTCAAAGTGAAGGGCACGTGCAACCACCAGGACCACGCCGGCGTGGGTGCCGCGTTGCCCGACGCCGTGCAGCACTTCCGCGTCCGCAAACTCCAGGAGATGGGTTGCAACGCCATCCGCACGTCGCACAACCCGCCCACCCCAGAACTGCTGGATGCCTGCGACGAACTCGGCATGCTCATCCTGGACGAAACCCGCATGCTGTCGTCCAACCCGGAAGGCCTGGCCCAATTCGAAAACGTGGTGCGGCGCGACCGCAACCATCCCAGCGTCTTCATCTGGTCCATGGGCAACGAGGAGAGCATCTCTCCCACCGAGACCGGCATGCGTCTGCTGACGTCGATGAAGCGCGTCGCCATCAGAAACGACGGATCCCGTCCGATTAGCATCGCGCCGCCGCCCGCCGGAGACTACATGGGAAAAGGCGGCCTTGCTGTCTGCGACGTCATGGGTTATAACTATGCCGACCCGCAGGCCGAGGCGTACCACAAGGCCAATCCCACGGTTCCCATTCTGGGCACCGAAAATGTCTCCGCCGTGGGCACACGCGGCGCATACCTGACGGATCGCGCCAACGGAACCGTCAGCTCCTACGACCCGTACACCACCACCGGCCGCGCCTCCGCCGAGGGCTGGTGGAGGTTCGTCAGCGCCCGGCCGTATATCTCCGGCGGGTTCGTGTGGACCGGCTTCGATTATCGCGGCGAGCCGTCGCCGTACCAGTGGCCGAACATCAGTTCGCAGTACGGCATCATCGACACCTGCGGCTTCCCGAAGGACACCTTCTACTACTACCAGGCGTGGTGGACCAACAAGCCGGTGCTGCACGTGTTCCCACACTGGAACTGGCCCGGCCTCGAAGGGCAGGACATCGCGGTCTGGGTTCACTCCAACATGGACCGGGTCGAGTTGTTCCATAACGGCCAGAGCCTGGGCGCCAAGGACATGCAGAAAGACCAGCATCTGGCCTGGACTGTGAAGTACGCGCCGGGTACCATCGAGGCGCGCGGCTCCAGGGACGGCAAACCGGTCATGACCGCGAAGCGCGAGACCACGGGTCCCGCGGCGAAGCTGGTCTTGCGGCCGGACCGGCAGGAGATCTCGGCGGACGGCGAGGACGTCGCCATCTGTACGGTCGAAGTTCAGGACGCCCAGGGGCGGGTCTTGCCGGTCACGGACAACCAGGTGACTTTCAAGGCGACGGGCCCGGGAGAAGTCATCGGAACCGGAAACGGCGACCCCACCAACCACGAACCGGATGGCAGCCCTGCAAGGAAAGCGTTTGCGGGGCTGTGCATGGCAATCGTGCAGTCCACTAAAACCGCGGGGAGTTTGAGGGTGGAGGCGACGTCGCCGGGTCTGACCGCGGCGTCCGCCACCATCTCCACCAAGGCGGTAACGCTGCGGCCACAGGTCCCGGTATGGCAGAGGCAGGTTCCCACGGGCGCCGGTGTAACCGGCCTGTGGAGACCGGCAGCCCCGGTCGCGGCAGCGGCAACCAACAATCCCATGGCCCTCGCCGGCGGTAACGCCGACATGGTCTTTACGCTACGCCAGGAGGGCGGTGCCCTCGCGGGCTCTTTGGAATCCGCGGGCGGCGGAGGCTTCGGCGGCGGCGGCGGAGCGGGCGGCCCGATCCAGGACGGAAGAATCGATGGCGCCTATATCTCGTTCCGTGTGGCGATG
>JAPKZC010000660.1:0-497 GCA_026394025.1 Candidatus Solibacter sp. | reverse complement strand
TGACGACCTACACGGGCACGGTGAACGGAGACCGCATCGAGTTGCAGAGGAGCGGCGGCTTGGGCGGGCGCGGCGGCCGCGGCGGACCCGGAACCCCGGGCGCTCCTGCCGCAGATGCGGGTCCGCGCCCCGCAATCGGTCCGCCGCCGGCCGGCACGGACCCTTCGTTTGGCGCAGGCTTCGGCGGAGGTGGACGGGGTGGCGGTCAGGCGCCTCAGCCGTTGATCCTGCGGCGCGTGACCCGCTGACGTCAGGCCGCGAGTACGGCCGCCGGGTTCCCAGGTGGCACTGGCGCCGAAAGCACGCGCTCTGCCGGTCCTTTGCAGGATTCCTTCACCCGGTCGTCGTTCAGCGACCGGTCATTTTCTCGATGTGTTCGGGATATCGAGCCCCTTGCACCGTGATCTTCGAAGCTGCGCTGTCGATGTCACGGAGATCGTCCGCGGTAAGTTCGATGGCAGCTGCTTCGAGGTTCTCCTCGAGACGCGCCAGTTTCG
>JAPKZC010000509.1 GCA_026394025.1 Candidatus Solibacter sp. | reverse complement strand
TGAAGCGGTCGATATCGACCTTGGCGCTCTTGTCAGCGCGGCTGCGTGCGCGCTGGAAGACCACTTTGAATTCGTTGAAGGCATCGAGCCTGGCGTTGGACGGAATGGGGAACTCGAGGGTCTCCGGGACCGGGATGACGGGGTCGCGGCTGACATCCGGCCGGGAGTTGACGGTGTAACGCCCCAGGCTGAGCGACGGAGGCCCGGGATGCTCGTTGTCGATCAGCACCAGTTCAAGCGAGATAGTGCCGGGGTAGCGGTCGGCATTGTGAATCTCCAGGCGGATCGCACTACAGCAACCCAGCGCGACTGGCTGATCCAATTTGTGACGCGCTTCCATCTGCAGCGGCCGGCGGTCTGTAGTGCTGAAGGACAGGGCGCCGGGCCTGCCGCGCTGGAATAAGGAGGTCTTGGGCGGTCGTGTGTAGGGCCACCGGAACATCCAGTACTCGCCGGAAAAAGGAATGCTGAGCGGGAGCTGCATCACCGTGGCCACACCGCCGTCCGGGGTCTGCGGCATGGGGGCGATCAAGGTTGGGATGGGCTTGATCTCGGGCCAGAGGATCACGCCCGGGAAGCCGCCCGCGCCGGCGAGATCCCCGGCCGCGGCGTCCGGCAGATCCTGGCGGCCGCCACCCGGCATACCGGGAAGTTGCCCCGCTGGCGAATTGCCGGAGGCGCTGCCCTCGCCGCCTGGGCCGCGCATGAAGCTGGGAATCATGCCGCCGATGGTCAGGCCGATGGCCAGCACGATGGTCAGCGCGAGTCCCAGAAACGCGCGCGGCATGCTCTTCGGCGGCTTAGGCTCGACGGCGCGGGTTGCCAGCGCGAAAACGGTGGCCAGGGCGGCGCCAGCGGCCAGGCAGAAGCCGGCGAGCACGGGATGGTGCAGGAGCACCGCGCAGGCGCCGGTTTGCACCGCGAAGGAGACGGCGAGCCCGGGGCCGAAGTCGCTAAGAAAGTGGCGCTGTGGGAGTTGTGCGTTGGCGAAGAGTCCCGTGTCGCGCGGCATTTCGAACGGCGGCTCTTGGAGCCGCCACTGGATGTAGAGGATGTGGGTGGCGTTGACCACCAGGACCAGCGCGGGGACGGCCGCGGCCGGCGAGAGCTGGGCCAGCAGAATCACGCAGGGAGCGAACCACACGGCGGCCGAGGATGCGCGCAGCGAGGCTCGGATGACGTCTTCGCGTTCCCATTCCGACGCGGCCAGATAAAGCACAAGGGTGATCGCGGCCCCCGCCCCGCATGCCGTGACGGCGAAAACCGTGGCCCGCAGAATCAACCAGGGGAGCGATACTCGCTCCCATTGCAGGCCGTACGCGGATCGCCACATCAACCAGCCGCTCAAGAGGATGCCGGCCAACTGGAGGCAAGGTACCAGCCTCTGCCGCCAGACTGGGTCCGAAGGTTGGTCTTCCAGTAGCGTCACGGCAAACCCCGGTCAGTAGACGTCGCGGCGACGGTCAAAGTTCCCGGTTTCCGGCGTGCGATGATATTTCCGTGGCTATGAATGCGCTTCTACTGACGCAGTACATGCAATTGGAGATGGTCGAGATGCCGGTCCCGGCGATCGGTCCGGATGACGTGCTGGTTCGGGTCCGCGCCTGCGGGATCTGCGGCAGCGACGTCCATGGGCTGGACGGACGGACGGGGCGGCGGATTCCACCCCTGGTGATGGGACATGAGGCTGCCGGCGAGGTGGTGGAGGCTGGGGCCAACATTACGGACCTGCGGGCGGGCGACCGGGTCACGTTCGATTCCACGGTCTACTGTGGGCGCTGCTTCCATTGCCTTCGCGGTGAGCAGAACCTCTGCGACAACCGCGAGGTGCTGGGTGTCTCCCCCGGGCCCTACCGGCGTCACGGGGCATTCGCGGAGTTTGTGGCGGTGCCGCGGCGGATCATTTACCGGCTGCCGGAGAACCTGAGCTTCGAGCATGCGGCGATGATCGAAGCCGTGTCGGTAGCGGTGCACGCTGTCAACCTCACACCAATTCGGTTGGGCGATACGGCGTTGGTGGTGGGCACCGGAATGATCGGGCTGCTGGCCATCCAGGCGGCGCGCCACGCGGGGTGCAGCCGGGTGATCGCGGTGGATCCCGACGACGGGCGCCTGCAACTGGCGCGCGCGGCGGGCGCGACGGATGCGATCAATCCGAATACCACCGGCGCGGTGGAGGCGATTCTGGCGCTGACGGACGGACACGGCGCGGATGTGGCGCTAGAGTGCGTGGGCGCGACGGAGCCCATCCGCACCGCGATCGGTGCGGTGCGCAAGGGCGGGGCGGTGACCCTGGTGGGGAATGTGTCGCCCGAGATCGAGTTGCCGCTGCAATCGGTAGTGTCGCGGCAAATCCGGGTACAGGGGTCGTGCGCTTCCAATGGGGAGTACCCGGCGTGTATCGAGATGATGTCGCGGGGCGCGATCCAGGTGGATACGCTGATCAGCGCGGTGGCGCCGCTGGAAGAGGGTGCCTCGTGGTTCGACCGCCTGTACCGGCACGAGCCGAACCTGATGAAGGTGATTCTGCGGCCCTGAGAGGTGTATTCACCGCAGAGACTCAGAGAACGCAGAGGGGAGCGCAGAGAACACAGTTGGACACAAAGCCAGTGCGAGCAGGGTGTTTTATTGGCCTCCGGGTGCTCTCTGCGCTTCTCTCTGCGATCTCTGAGTCTCTGCGGTGAGTTAGCATGCCGCGTAGCAATTGTAAATTGCAACCTTTGGGAACAAAGCGCCATCATAAGGGGATAGAGTGAGGGAAAGAGATGCTGATCAAGAAACCCGCCGATATCCGCTATTCCGAAATCACGCCGAAGCATATCTACATGAACCGGCGCAACTTTCTTTCCGGGGTGCCGGCCGCCTTCCTGGGTGCGCGCGAATTGCTGTCGCCCTCGGCGCGTGCGCTGGCCGGGACGAAACTGCCTGGCGTGCAGAAGAGCAAGTACACGGTTGACGAGA
>JAPKZC010000821.1 GCA_026394025.1 Candidatus Solibacter sp. | reverse complement strand
GGGTCTCGGGTATTTCCCCGCGAGCGCCCTGCTCGATGCGGTTGCGGACGGAGGCGGGCACGCGCTGGCGAATGGAGTAGCGGTCGAGAATGGCGCCGGCGAGGGCGAAGGTGGAAGCGTCGGGGGCGGTGGGGCCGGAACCGATGACGTCGAGATTGTCGCCGATCACGTCGGAAAGCAGCAGGGACTCCACGTGGGCGGGGGCGGCCAAACGCGCCAGTTGGCCTCCCTTGATGCGCGAGATGTGCTTGCGCACGGCGTTGATCTCATGGATGGTGGCGCCGGAGGCCAGGAGGAGACGGGTGGTGGCCTGCTTTTCCTCCAGGGTGATGCCTTCGGCGGGCAGCGGCAGGAGCGCCGAAGCACCACCGGAGACCAGACAGATGACCAGATCTTCGCGGCCGGCGGCGGCGGCGATCTGCGCGATGCGTGCGCTGCCGGCGGCACCGCGCTCATCGGGGACGGGGTGGCCGCACTGGTTCAACTCGATGCGGCGCAATTTGGCGACGTGGCCGTCCTTGACGTTGATCAGTCCGGCGGTGATGCGACGTCCCAGGACGCGCTCGGCGGCCTGCGCCATGGAGGCTCCGGCCTTGCCTGCGCCGATCACGTAGATATTGCGGAAGCGGTCGAAATTGCGGCCTGCGAGGTGGCGGGTGACGGCGCCGGCGGGATGGGCCGCGGCGAGGGCGGCGCGGAAGATGGATAGAGCGTGACGGCGTGTGGTCTTAGTGGTCATAGGCTGCCTTTGACACGGAGAACGCGGAAACCGGCTTTGGCGAGCGCGGCAATGAGGTCCGAGCCGGTGATGCGGGGCGTCCGGCTCATGCCGCGATGGTCAGGCGCTGGATGCCAACGAACTCCAAGTCTTGTTGTGGCGTGCCTTCCACTTCCAGACACAGTTCTATGGCTTCGCGGATGCGCTCGGTGACCTCGTCGAGGGACCGCGCTTGCGTGTGGCACGCGGGGATTTGGGGAACCGATGCTACGTAGTAGCCTTCTGAGTCCCGTTCAATCGCGACATCGAACTGGCGTGGCACCGTATGTATCCTCGATTCCCATTGTAGACGGCTCGCGAAGCCGATGCCGACACGTGGATGCCCAAGCGCCGGTCGCAAGCACGTTTCTAGGGAGTAATCCACGGCAGGCAAGAATCCCAGTTCTTTCCGAGTCGCGCGTTAGCCAGACGGAGCCGCACATCGACGAGTAGACTATACGGCAACGTGACCGTCCCGCTTTTTCCACATTCAGCTCCTGAAACGCATCTGGCGGTGTGTGAAAGGAGGGGGCCTTTAGCTGTTATGCCAACGTTGCTTATCCGAGTCGATGCAACTTCGGAAGGATCGTCGATTGGCATGGCGCTGGAGGTATAGGGCTGGAGGTACAAGGTTGACTCGCACGTCCGACTTGAATAGACTGTCTTCCTGGACGTACCCATGAGCGATAAGCAAACCGCACGCGATGTCACGGAAGTTCCCGCGGGGCGCAGAACCAAGCGGGAATCGAACGAGAGAACCGAGACTCGCCTAGACCGGATGGAGCGGTGGTTTCGGAATGAACCGATCCTCTCTGTGGTGATACTCGTCGGGATCGTCCTGACCGGCGTCAGCGAAGTGGTGAAGCACGCCTCAGATCTGTTAACTGCGACCGGCCTAAAACAGGAGAAGACGTTGGAGTTGGCCAAGGATACGGCGAAAGCGGAATTCTCACGTCGATTGGTGGAACTGGCATGGCGGCGTATGTTTTGGACGCGAAACTTTGTCCGAAGACTAGAACTATCGCGGCCCCCCGCGGAGTTGGACTACAGCTGGAACAAATACCTCGACACCGTTGCGGATTGGTCAGCGGAACTGATGGTTAATATCAATGGCCTTGAGCAGTATTACCACGGCAGCGAAAAACCCTCCCAATTCGAAGCTATCCAGGACAAGTTCCTCAACCTCGAGGGGGTTTTGGTCGAACTCCGTTCGGGTGCACCACCGTCTGCACCTAGTGGCGAGCAAATCTCGAAGGCCAGATCTTTGGTGGACGAGATAAACACGGATTTGTACTTCTTCGCGCTTAATAAGCGATCGGGGGAAAAGTAATGTTTGTTCGCGTACGCCAGCTGGGCACGCTCAGCTCGTTAGCAGTTTGGATCGCCCCTTGCATCACAGCGTCATTCGTAGGTGCTATTTCTGTCGCAGTTGCTGCTGACAGCAAACACGCGCAGATTAACGGCAAAGAATACCAAGTTGTCCACGCCGATCTCAAGACTGAGCAGGTACGCCTTTTCTTCGCAAACGCCCGAGGAGAGCCATATCGAACGTTACCAACCCTCCGCGCTGAGATCGGCACAGCTTTGCTGGCCGCGACGAACGCCGGTATGTACGATCGCGGGAAAACGAGGCCTCCGGTAGGACTTCTGATCGCGAACGGCAAACGCATTCGGGACATCAACCTCGGAAACGGTGCCGGGAACTTCTACAAAAAGCCGAACGGTGTGTTCTTTGTCGACCATGGGCAAGCAGGCATCTTGGAGTCTGGAGAGTTTGCTAAGCGCTATCCGATCGAGAAGACAGCGGTGGCCGATGCAACGCAATCAGGTCCGATGCTGTTGATAAATGGGGCACCACGGTCGGATCTACCTCCTACTCCGAATATTCGGAGCGCGGTCGGCGTCGCATCGCCAACAGAAATCTACTTCGTTTTGTCCGTGAGCGAAGTAAGTTTTCTGGAATTGGCGACGATGATGAAGGACTCGTTGAACTGCACCGACGTGCTTTATCTCGACGGTGCAATCTCGAACATGGACACCCGCGAGCAACCGAGCAAAGCAAAGAGAGACCGATACGCTGGAATAATCGGAATCGTTGAGCTCGCGGCGAACCGCTGAATCAGAGAAACAGACTCGTTTTGTGCCCCGTCAGCCCCGGGTACAAGCGACGTTCCGAGGCCACAACGTCTGGTCAAGCCACGATATTAGAGACTCTCGGAGGAGGCCACTGGCGGACAATTCTATGCTGGCATAGCGCCACTTGGCCGGGAAGCGTGCGAACCGCCGAAGTGCCCGCCGGCCTCACCGGGCGAATCGTCGGCGATAACCGGCCAATGTTCGAGTGAGCGGCTGGTGGTCAGCCGCGTAAAGCTGTATTCTTTTTTCGT
>JAPKZC010000619.1 GCA_026394025.1 Candidatus Solibacter sp. | reverse complement strand
TCGCTCAAGGTGCGCTTCAACAACGTCTTCGGCTACTACATCGAAATCACGCGAGCCAATCAGCATCTGGCGCCCGCCGACTACGAGCGCAGGCAGACCCTGGCCAACGCGGAACGGTTCACCACGCCCGAATTGAAGGATTACGAACGCAAGGTGCTGGACGCGGAGGACAAGATTCTCACGCTCGAGAAGGAACTCTTCGCGGACGTGAAAAAGCGCGCCGCCGGGCATGCCCAGCGGATCCGGGCCACGGCCGCCGCCGTGGCCGAACTCGACGTCACCGCCTCGCTCGCCCAAGTGGCCGCCGAAAACCGCTATCAGCGGCCAACCTTCTCGGATACGGGCGAGATGCGCATTCTCGCCGGACGCCATCCGGTGATCGAACGCTTCACCGAACAGGAAGCCGGACGCTTCATCCCCAACGATCTCTATCTCAACGATTCCACCAACTTCATCGCCATCATCACCGGCCCGAATATGGGTGGCAAGAGCACCTACCTGCGGCAGGCCGCGCTGATCGCGATACTGGCGCAGACCGGCTCCTTCGTGCCCGCCGAATCGGCCAGCCTGCCCGTGATCGATCGTATCTTTACGCGCATCGGCGCCTCCGACAACCTGGCGCGGGGCCGCTCCACCTTCATGGTGGAGATGACCGAAACCGCCGTTATTCTGAATACCGCAACGGCGCGCAGTTTCATAGTGCTCGACGAAATCGGCCGCGGCACCGCCACCTACGACGGTCTGGCCCTGGCCTGGAGCGTGGTGGAGCACATTCACGCCCGCTGTCGCGCCAAGACGCTGTTCGCCACCCACTATCACGAGCTGACCGAGCTGGCCGAGCAGCTCAGCGGCGTGCGCAATCTCATGGTCAGCGTGAAGGAGGCCGGCGACCACATCATCTTCCTGCGCAAGGTGGAACCGGGCAAGGCCGACCGCAGTTACGGCATCGAAGTGGCGCGTCTGGCGGGGTTGCCCCTGAATGTGATCGAACGCGCGCGGGAAGTGCTCAAGCTGCACGAGCGAACCGAACACGTGGTCACCGAGGAACTGGTCAAGGCCGAGGAGCACGGCCCGGTGCAGATCCAGATGTTCGAACCGGTGGGCTACGGCATCGCCGAGCGCATACGCGGCCTCAACCTGGACGAACTGCGCCCCATCGAGGCGCTGCAACTGCTGAGCGAGTTGCAGAAGGAGTTGAAGCGATCATGAGAGTCGCCGGAGTGATGAGCGGCACCTCGCTGGACGGCATCGATGTCGCCATTGTGGAGATTCGGGGCCGCCGCGTGGAGACCATCGGCTTCACGTCGGCGCCGTATCCCGCCGCGGTTCGTAGGGCCATTCTGGGCGTCTCCAACTGCCCTACCCATACGGCGGACCTCTCGCGCCTGAATTTCCAACTTGCCGAACTGTATGCGCGGGCCGTGCTGGCCGCGGTCAAGCGCTACGGCCAAGTGGAACTGATCGGCTGCCACGGGCAGACTATCTTCCATGAGGGCCGCTCCAACACGTTGCAGATCGGCGAACCGGCAGTCCTGGCAGAGCGCACCGGTGTCCCGGTGGTGGCGAACTTCCGGGCGCGCGATATCGCCGCTGGGGGTCAGGGTGCGCCCCTGGTGCCGTTCGTGGATTACCTGCTTTTCCGCCACCCGCGGCGTACGCGGGTAGCACTCAACATCGGCGGCATCGCCAACATCACGGTGATTCCCGGCGGGTGCGCGCCGGAGGACGTGGTGGCCTTCGATACCGGCCCGGGCAACATGGCGATCGATGCCCTGGCGCGCGAGTTCTCGGGGGGCAAACTGAACTGCGACCGCGGCGGTAAAATTGCCGCATCGGGCAAAGTCAATCGGACGCTGCTGGATGACCTTCTGCGTGACGCCTACTACCGGCGCAAGCCGCCCAAGAGCGCCGGGCGGGAGCAATACGGCGTCGAGTTTATTGCGCGGCTGCACCAGTCCGCTGCGCCCTTGCGCGATCTGGCCGCCACTGCCACCGTGCTGACCGCGGCGACGATAGCCATCGCCGTGCAGCGTGCGGCGCCTGGGCCAGCCGACCTGATCGCCAGCGGGGGCGGAACGCACAATCCGCAGATCATGGCCCACCTCGCCGGCTTCCTGCCCGGCGTCGATATCTCCAGCTCCAGCGATCACGGGATCGACGCCGATGCCAAGGAGGCCATTGCATTCGCCGTCCTGGCGCATGAAACATGGCGCCGGAGGCCCTCCAACCTGCCTTCGGCCACAGGCGCCAGACGAGCCGTAGTACTGGGAACGATTACGCCCTGAATCCCAGCGGTTGAACCTGAGGCGGAGCCGCCGGCGCGGCCATCGGCTCGCCGATGCGCATCGATTTCCAGTCGTAGGCGAACTCTTTACCGCAATCCAGGCAAGCCACGTAAGTGCCACTGCGTTGAGTCGATACCGCCGAAGAGCCCGCATTCGCGCGCCGCGGGGTAATGGGAAACGTGGTCCTCTCGTGGCTACATCCAAATACAGCGTCCATCATTGACCGAAACATGTTCACTCCCTCCGCTAGATTAGATTCACCTGGGTCTTCCTGAGTTTCAAGGCCTGGTACTGGAACGCCTTGCCTGGTACATCCGATCACAGATGGCTGGGGTTCGGCTTAAGTAGAGATACACAATGCGGTGGCTGACTTCGGCGCTTTCCTGGGCGCCTTCAGCCCGGCTTCCTCCGCCCTCAGGTGCGCCGCGGCGCAGGTGGCGGCAGCGTCCGCGGTCTTCACCAGCGCCCCGGCGTGTTCGTCCTTGGTGGTGACGAGGCTCTAGTACTCAGGGTCCATCGCGACGGCACTGTTCTTGTCTAAGATGGCCGAATCGGCGCCGGCGGCGAGCTTGGCTGGATCCCGGTCAGCCGGGCCAGGGCTGGCCGCAGGCCGTCGTTCACGCTTCGGCAGCTCCGAGATCACCGGCTTGCTCCGCGCCTGCCAAGCCACTTGGCCCCCTCGGTGAGGGCAAGCACCAGGAGGCCGGCAGCAACCGGGACGACGACCTGGTCAAGGCCAAGAGGCGCGGTTCCGAAAACGCGCTGAAGCTGCGGGGCATAGATAACCATGGCCTGCAGCGC
>JAPKZC010001054.1 GCA_026394025.1 Candidatus Solibacter sp. | reverse complement strand
TAGAGTTGAGAGATGCACCAGCCCGCTTCGGGAGCGATCAGCGCGGAGATCTGCTTGAACGCCGCAAGCACCCCGGGGAAGATGGCCCGCCGCCGGGAGGGCGTCCTTGAAGCCCAAGATCGAGGCGACGATCAGACTGACCCCAATCGAGCGCACCCGGTTCCTTATCGACTTCTAATACCGGGCAACCCGTTGCCGCCAGCGACGCATTCCCCACCCGGCGAGCGCCGTCCCGAGCAGGACAAAACTGCTCGGTTCCGGAACGGCAGCGGCGGCAGGCACTACGCTCGTTTGTGCAGAGAAGTTCGTTATAGCAGTCGTTGCGTCAAGGTTCAGGTCCACGGTCAAGGCGAACCCATTCGTCCCATCGGTCGTCAGTGCCGGAATTGTGCCCGCAGCGTCTGAGAACATACTGAAGGCAAACACGCTACCAGAAGTTGAGGTTCCATCGGGAAGACTCAGTGCTGGGCCGTAGAGGCTCACGGTGAGCGAAAGGGTCGAGCCGAAAGCGAACTCTTCGAAGTAGTCGTTGAAACCGGTGCCGTTGTCAAATGTCAGGGTCGTCGGCAAGGCGCCGTTCACATCGCCCGTCAATTGCGGTAAGCCTGCCAGCGTCCCATCTGACGCGAAACTCAGGATTTGTAGAAACGCCGACTGGGACACCAGGGGGCCTGGGTTGAACTGCAGATCGAATGATCCTGCTGTTCCAGAAATCGTACTGGTGTCGACAGTGACCTGATACATGAAGTCGGCCGACGCCACCGAGACGAAGCACATGAAGGCGCTGAGGACAAAGAGCGTTCGCATTTTAATTGAGGCTCCCTGAGTAAATCACCGGCGTGAAGTTGATGGTTTCATTAGAAGGATTCTTGAACTGCACGCTGACTGTGACAGATTGTCCTGGTGAAAGGGTGGTTACCGCTGGAACTGTCATATACGGCGTTCCAGAAAGGTTGCTCGTGGCGTTCACCAGCGTTACATTAACTGGCATCCCAAAATAGACAATTTGCATGGGGCCGCTGATTACGCTGCTACTGATATTTTTGACTGTCACGGTGCCATTGAAGGTTCGACTGACCCGGCTGTAGGCCAGACCGGAAGCTGTCGTGGTAACCTGACTTGGCGATACGACGGGCGGCAATTGGACACCGTTTATGCTGGTTATGGTTATGCCGCCGGTTCCACTCCCAGTATCAAGCGGCCCGAGGTTCTGTAGCTCCCTAACACTACCGGAAGTGCCATTGTAAGTAGACTGCCAGGTCCAGGTGAATAGAGGTGGTGATGCCGCCCCCGATGTTCCGCAGACTGGTTGTCCTCCCCCACCGCAAGCCAGCATCCCGACCAAAGATGTCGTGTACTTGTCGGCTGTCGCCGTGGGCTGAAAGTTGTAAGCGGCCTGAATCAACGGATTTAGAACGGGATCGGTTGGGTTGTCGAAGAACGTCAAGGTGTAAGGGGTTTTGTAAGTGCTGAGCACTACAGAGTCGAGATAAAACGGGAACGGATCAGAAACCGGTTTTCCGACAAAATAATATCCTCCTTTGGGTGGGTCGGAGAATGGACTCACAAGCGGCTGATTGGGATCGGATCTGGCATACGCACATAGCCCCTGGAAGCCTGAGGGATTACAAACCGTGATAGGATTCGGGTTGGGTGCCACCTCAACCGTTTGTTGCCAATTGAAGTCGGTAAAATTACAAGCTGCCTTTGCATCGGCTATAGTCATGAGCGAGCCGTTCGTACCCGTCGGCGCGAATAAGGCGTTCATTGATCGCGGTTTTCCATCGCTGCTGTAAGGAACGCCGGGCCAGTGCCTGACCGCCCTGGCCGCTATACCGATGATTGATGCACAAGAAGGTGTGATATACGTTGCAGTGAAAGTGATAGTGCCTCCAGCAGCCAACGTCTGCGTTTGTGAAGTGGGAGTATTGTAGCCCGCAACCGCTCCATACGTAATCGTGTACTGGCCAGATGGCGCGTTGCTTATGGCCAGGGATGTCCCGCTACCCGAGTAGGTGGCTGGGCCGGTTATGGAGAACATCGCTGAAGAGAGATTGGTCGTCACCGAAATCGTGCCGGCCGTGGGCGTGGGACTTGGGCCGGACCAAGTCCCGAAGACGTCATTAATGGGACGGCATGGGAGACACGGATCAGTAAAGACGTACGTAAACACCTCGGGCACCCCGGGATGATACGAGGTATAATACGGGCTGTCCGGCGGCGAAGTCACTTTGCCACCCGATGCGACGGTGTTCGAAGTGACCTCGATACCTATCTCAGAGTTATGTGCCGAAATATCCCAGCCAACGAATTTGCCGCCTATAATCTCCAAAACCATTGCCTCTAATACGCCGCCGGAAGCCGAACTGATAGTGTGAACGCCATCGGTCAGTTCCCACGCAGATAGTGTGGCGTTGTCCGGCTCTACTGTGCTTCCAATTATGACAGTCCCATTTGCGGGATCTGCGGGAAGTGGAGCAGGAAAGGTGAGTTTGACGGTCTGGAAGTTGGCGGCCGTGAGGCCCAGGCAAGGAAGGGGACACGGTTTGTACGTCGTACCGAAAGGAGGATCATAGTTATAGATCTGAGAAGCCACAAGGTGAGGCCCTGTATACGTGTAAGTCACGTCTGCATGCAGGGCGATGGTGGAGAGCACGGCGACTGCGGCCAACCTTGCCATTCTGCCCATCACCGACGTACCGCCACGACGTTCCATGGCAGTCCTTGCTGATACGAGCCTCATTCGAGGGAACCTCCTGCGAAACAGATTAGAGAACCCTGAAACGGAAAGCCGTTTCTTGTGAATTAAGGCGTAAACAGTCCTTATTCAGAGATCATCAGTATAAAGCAAATACCCGGTTGACATTCGAGCGCAAAGTACCGGTGTGGTTGTGGTACCAGCACTGGCGTAACACCCGCGGGTCAAGGCGCCTCCATACCTCTTGTACCATTTGTTTGCTAGGCTTACAGGCCGCTAATTCTATAGATCGCCCTTGGCATTGCTGACGGGATGCCCACCGCGGGACGTTAAGACATTCTAATAATGTCTTGGGTCTGACACCCTAACCATCCTGCGGGTCGTGGCCGCCAGCCATGTTTCGCCACCCGTCACTGTCGCACCGCCGCGCGCCAGCGTTCGGCGATGTCGTCGAGGGCGCGGCGTTTCGCTTCCGTCCGCAACGTGGGAGTAGGCGACGTGCACCGCAAAAAGGTATCCCGCGACTTGCAGTTCGCGTTCTGGATCCGGTTGCCTGTCCATATCGCCCCTCAGTTCACACCCTTGGATTTCTCCCCCCGCGCCTGCTGCATGAGGTCGTCCCAGACCTGGGCGGCAGCGCGGTCCTTGCCGCGGATCGCGGGCACCGCCACAGCCGTTCGTGGGAGGTGTTTTTCCAGTTCCTCCATACAGCCAGCACTGAAAACGCGCCACTTAGACCCAGATGGACTGAACTGAACTGGCTGCCAGCGGGTTCGACTCCCGTTAGCGCTACCATGTTTTCATAGACTTACGGGCACCAAGTGCGCACAAGTGCGCAAGCGCGACGCGCCAGCCGGAAATGTAAGGGAAATGCAAGGACGCCGGGTTTCCGTTATTCCTTACAGCGCCAGGCGGCGTGAGCGCGGCTTGGCCAGGCGCGTCTTAAGACGGTTCTCGCGGCGGCGGATCTCCGGCGTGTCTTCGTACAGCAGAGCGTTGCGCGTCATCTCAAGCGCCATGGCGTAGTTCTTCTCGCGATGCTCGTAGTGTTTGGCGATTTCCGCGAAGGCGCGCACCCGATACGGATTGCGCGCGGCGGCCAGTTCGGTGAGCACGGCGAGGGCGGCATCGTCACGCCCCGCGCGGCGCTCGATCACCGCAACGTCCCACATGGTGCGGAAACACAAATCATCGGGCAGCCCCATCTCCAGGGCACGGCGGAAGAGGCGCAGGGCTTCGTCCTGGCGCTCCGCTTGAAGCAGCCAGCGGGCCAGGCCAATCAGGTCGGCGCCGTGGCGCACATCCACCTCCTCGGGCGAGCGGAAGGCGAACGGCACGATGGCCGTCAGGCAGGCCAGCGACAGGATGTCGATGGCGTTGTGGTGGAAGATGGGGACCACCTGGAAGGCCTTCTGGCTGCGCAAAAAATCGAAGTAGACGTAGGGGATCATCTCCCCGGGCAGATCGCCCTGCCGCTCCACGCCGAGGATGCGGTTTTCCAGATCCACCAGGCGGCAGCTTTCCAGACGCAGTTTCCAGAGGCGGCGCGCACCGAAGAGAAGATCGAGGTGCTGCATGCGGTCGAAGGGATGGCGCGCGCGCACCATGCGGAAGCGGGTTTCGAGCAGGGGCTGGTCGTAGGATTTGCCGTTATAGGTGATGAGTACGTCGAACTGCGCGAGGTGCTCGGTGAGGCGATAAAGCAGCGAGGCCTCCTCGCCGTAATCGCGCATGAAGAACTGGCGCAGGCGGAAACCGGAGGACTCGATTGAGCCCACGCCAATCAGGAAGGCGTACGTGCCGGTGCCGCCGGCGAGTCCCGTGGTCTCCGTATCGAGGAAGGCCCAGCGGGTGGGATGGGCGCTGGCCACAGCGCCGCCGGAGAGCGGGTAGAGCAGGTCCGCGGGGAGTTCGGCGAGATCGGAGATATAAACGCTGCCGTGGCGCCGGTGGCGTTCCCAAAGCTTCTCGGTTTCGAAGTGCTGCCCCAGCGGCGTGGTGACCACTTCGCCGGAGAGCAGTTCCTCAATGTACTGCCCGTCGGGTCGCGGCGCGGTACCCAGCGCAGGACAGGGCGGCGCGGCAGCGTACTTGCGGTCCACCCGCGCGATCCGCTGGCGCAGCGCCGCGAGTTGTTGCTGGATATCCTCCATTCGCTTTTTCTTTGCCCAATATAGCATTCCGTGGCGAGAGCGATGCGGACGCAGCCAGTTGCTATATTCAGAAGGTGATTCAAAGCGCAGTCGTTCCCGTTGCGGGTCTGGGGACCCGCCTGCTGCCGGCCACCAAGTCGCAGCCCAAGGAAATGCTGCCGGTCGCACGCAAGCCGATCGTGCAGTATGTGGTGGAAGAGCTGGTTTCCAACGGTATCGAGCAGATTCTGTTCGTCACCGGACGCAGCAAGGCTTCGATCGAAAACCACTTCGACCACGATCCGGAACTGTTCCATGCGCTAACCCAATCGAACAAGCACGATTTGCTGCGCGAACTAGAGTTCGAGGCGTTGAAAGTGAACTTCTTTTACACCCGGCAGCGATTGCAGCGCGGGTTGGGCGATGCCATTCTGTGTGCGGAGAATTTTGCGGGGGAGGAGCCCTTTCTGGTGGCGTTGGGCGATTCGATTCTCGGCTTGAACGCGGTTTCGCAGGCCGTGAGCCGGATGGCGGACGTGTTTGATTCCAAGCGCGCCAGTTGCGTGATCGCGGTGGAAGAGGTGCCGGCCGAGGAGACGTCGCACTACGGAATCGTGCAGCCCGAGGCGGGCACGGATGACGTTTTCCGGGTGGTGAACCTGGTGGAGAAACCGGCGCCCCAGGATGCGCCCAGCAATCTGGCGATTGCCGGGCGATACGTTTTCTCGCCGGTGATCTTCGACATGATCCGCCGTGTGAAACCGGACAAGCGCAATGAAATCCAACTGACGGACGCGATCCAGTTCCTGTGCGACGAAGGGCGCCGCGTGCTGGCGGTGAAACTCACACCTGAGGAAAAGCGGTACGACATCGGCAACTTCCCGAGCTACTTCGAAAGCTTCGTGGAGTTCGCCCTGGCAGATCCCCTGTACGGTGCGGATTTCCGGATCGCGCTACAGCGTCTGCTGGCCAGAACTTCCGTCAAGGATTGAGCCCAACAATTTGAAGACGCCCCGACTGTTTTTTGTGCTCTTGTTCGCGCTCCTGCTGGCGGCGCGGCTGTGCCACGTCGACATCCTCTGGGCGGAGGAGACCCTGCCGCTGGCGGCGGCCCAGCAACTGCGCGCGGGCAAGGTGCTGTACCGCGACATCTGGTTCGACAAGCCGCCCTTCGCACCCGTGCTCTACAGCGCCCTGGGTGGCGCACCGGGGTGGCGCCTGCGCCTGGCAGGCGCGCTTTATGCTCTGCTCTGCTGCTGGATCGCGTGGGGCTTCGCGCAGGATCTGTGGGGCCGGCGCGAAGGGTTTTGGGCGGCGGGGCTGCTGGGTTTCTTCCTGATCTTCGACTTCCCTTCCTCGGTGATTCCTCTGGCTGCGGACCTCCTGATGCTGGGGCCGCACATGGCGGCGGTGTGGCTGGCGTACCGGCGCCGTCCGCTGTGGGCGGGGGCGCTGGCGGGGGTTGCGTTCACCATCAGCCCGAAGGCCCTCGTGGTGCTGGCGGTGTGCGCGTGGTGGGCGCCATCGTGGGCCTTGCTGGCGGGGTTTGTGGGGGTGACAGGGGCGGCCTCGGCGTGGATGTGGCGGGCGGGGGCGCTGGCCGG
>JAPKZC010000272.1 GCA_026394025.1 Candidatus Solibacter sp. | reverse complement strand
TCCCAGGACGGGGCGGTTGAACTCCCCGAGGCGCACTTTCACCGGCGAAACCACCAGCAGTTCCACCTGGACCTTCGGGGAGCGCCAGTACATGCGTGCGTGATCGTAGGTTCGCGAGACGTTGCCCCATTGCGGTGTACCGATGAGACGCCCCTCGCCATAGTTGAGCATCATGCGGCCGGCGGTCATACCGAAACCCTTCTTATAGGAAGGGAAGAGCTCGATGTAGGCTTCGTGGAGATCCGATTCATCGCGCACACTGCTGGGGGCGACTGCGCCGTACCAGGGAGCGCGCGCGTCCTGGACCATGCCGGAGAACTTGAGCCATTTGACGGGCGTGTAGGCCAGGCCCACCCTGGTCCGAAAAAGGCCGGTGAACACGTCCACGTCCTTACCGAACGCGTTGCCGGTACGGCTCTCATACCGCCCGCGTTGTTCGAAGGTCAACTTCACTTTTTCATTGGTGGCCCCGGAAACGGCTGTGGTGGCACGGGTGCCAGGATCCCATTTCTGTGCGTTCACTGAGATGAGAAGAAACGGAGACAAGACAAACACCTGGACCGCTAAGGTCCCTTTTAGACGAAATGACATCGAAACCTCCCGGCCGATCTGGCCGTACACCAAGACAGATCGGTCCGCAGGATGGGAAACTTTAGGACAAATTTTTGAGCGGCCCTAATGTCCTTCGGGGCCAGACCCACGCCAGTGCGGGTATCGGGCGCGCCGCATGGAGTAGCCGCGAGCCCGGCAGCTCGCTCCCTTACTTTACGTTCGCGGCTCCGATTGGTGTACTGAGCGCACGGCGTTGCGGACATCCTCCAGCAGGATTTCCATGTCGCGCCTGGTGGTGCGGTAGTTGAGCACACAGCCGCGCAGGGCAAATGCCCCGCGAACACTTGTGTTGGAGAGATAGCTGCTACCGCCGCGTTGCACCTCAAGCAGGACGCGCTCGTTGAGGGCGTCGAGATCGCCGGCAAATCCGCGCGGCCGGTAGCGGAAGCAGAAGATGGAGAGATCCACGGGCGCGAGCATTTCGAAATCGTCCGTGGCGCTTACGAGGCCGGCGAAATATTTCGCGCAGGCGATATTGTCCTCAATGGCCTCGCCGATGGCCCGGGTACCCACCGATTTCAAGAGCAGCCAGAGATCCAGGGCGCGAAACGGGCGCGAAAGCTCGGGGCCGTAATCCCAGAACGCGAAAGCTTCGTCGTGCTCCAGGCCGACGACGCGGATGTACTCGGCGTTTTCGCTAAAGGCGGCGCGGGCCGCGGCGGGGTGGCGGTAGAGAACGCAACCGCAGCCCACCGGCAAGTAGAGCCACTTGTGCGGGTCGAGCGCCACCGAATCGGCCTCGGCGATGCGAGCGAAGAAAGCCCGCGCAGAGGGCGCGAGCGCCGAGAATCCGCCGTATGCGGCATCCACATGGAGCCAGAGATTGTGGGTGCGCGCCAGATCGGCAATCGCGCCGATCGGGTCCACGGCTCCCGTTCCGGCGGTCCCGGCGCTGGCCACGACGCAGAAGGGCAGATGGCCGGCATCGCGGTCTTCGCGCACCAGGCGGTCGAGATGGGCAAGGTCCATGCGCAGGTCCGGGCCGGTTTTCACGGAGCGCAGGTTTGCCGTCCCGATGCCGAGCATGGCGGCAGCCTTGCGGATGGAGAAGTGCGCCTCTTCGGAGGCGTAGAGGCGCAATGGGGCGCCGACGATGCCGTCGCGGACCACGTTGCCTGGAGCCTTGGCGCTGCGCGCGGCCGCGATGCCGGCAAAATTCGCCATCGATCCGCCGCTCACCAGGAGTCCCGCGGCATCGGCGGGGTAGCCCAGCATCTCCTTGAGCCAGCGGATGCAGAGGAGTTCCATTTCGGTGGCCGCCGGTCCCGAACGCCAGGAAGTCACGTTGATGTTGAAGGCCGCGGCGATCATGCTGCCCATCGCCGCCGCTGGCATGCCTGGCGAAGCGACGTAACCGAAGAAGCGCGGGTGGCCGTTGTGGCGGCTGAACTCCTGCACCACGTCGCGCACCGTGTCCAGCAGGCCGGCGAACGGCAGTCCGGTGGAGGGCGCAGGCTCATCGAGGCGGCTCCGCAGTTCAGCCGAGGTGATTGGGCGAAGCACGGCGCGCCCGGCCAGGGTGTCGTAGTATTCGGCCACGAGATGGAGGGCGGCGCGGCCCATTTCACGGATCTCGGACACGGGGATTAGCAACTGATTCGGCACGGTGCCAGAGTAACAAACTCCGGGATCGACTGGATTCCCTCCGCCACGCCCCTCCAATAGCCTGTGGCTATTGCAGAGCCCAGTATCCCTCGCGCGTCTTTACCGGTAGCTCCGGCCGGTTCTTCACGGCGACGCGAATCGCATGAAGCTGAATGGCCCGCTCCAAAGTGTTCTTCTTCAGGAAACGCAGGGTGCGACCGCCGGTGGTGTTTGTGAACATGCTGGCATTGAGAAAAGCTTATGGGCCATCAAGTGGGCCGGCGCCTCAGCTCAAGCGTTGGAGAAAGTAGTTGGAAGTTTTTTCGCGGGCGATGGTGGTGGGGTCGCCGTGGCCGGGGAAGACCTCCGTGTCGCCGGGGAGGCCGAGCAGTTGATGGTGGATGGACTGCAGAATCTGGCGGCCGTCGCCACCGGGGAGGTCGGTGCGGCCAATGCCGCCGCGGAAAAGGGTATCGCCCGCGACGAGTTTGCGCTCTGCTGGCATCCAGAGGCAGATGCTGCCCTGGGTGTGGCCGGGGGTGTGGAGGACGTGGACCTCGGTGGCCCCGATGAGGAGTTTGTCACCGTCCTTCACGGGGACGTCGATGTCCACGGCTTCGGGAGTGGGCATGCCGAGCCAGTTGGCCTGCACGTCGAGCATGTCCTGGAGAGCGCTGTCCTCAAGGTTCATATAAACGGGGGCGCCGGTGGCCAGTTTGAGTTTCCGGGCGCCGCCGATGTGATCGATGTGGGCGTGGGTGATCACGATGGCGGTCACGGTGAGACTGTGGCGGGCGAGCGATTCCAGGATGCGGGCGATTTCGTCGCCGGGATCGACGACGAGGCCTTGGCGGGTAGTTTCGTCGCCGAAAATGGAGCAGTTGCACTGCAACATACCGACGGGCAGGATCTCGTGGATCATAAGGCGAGTATACTCACCAATATGGGCGAGATTCTAACGGCCATCATGCGATGGGTGCACATATCGTCGGTGGTGACGCTGATCGGCGGCATTGTGTACGCGCGATTTGTGATGATTCCGGCGGGCCGGTCGCTTTTGCCCGATGCGCGAACGGCGCTGGACGAAGGCGCGGCGGCGCATTTCCGCCCGATGGTGTACGCCGCGATGGCAGGCCTGGTGCTCTCGGGAATCTATAACTATCTATTGAAGCCGGGGCACTCGGTGTTGTATTCCGCGCTGTTCGGGGTGAAGATGCTGCTGGCGCTGCACGTGTTCAGCGTGGGTATCCTGGTGGCGGCTCCGAAGAATCCGCGGCGGGCGCGGCAGTTGTTCGGGGCGGCGATATCGGGGCTGACGATCCTGCTGATTTCGGCATACCTGAAGGGAATCGCCTAAACTAAGAGGATGAGCCTGGGATACGAAGCGCTGCGCCACGGGGCGGCGTGGTTGGATCTTTCCGCGCGCGGCCGGATTGTGGCGCGCGGGCGGGATCGCGCGCGGTTGTTGCACGCCATCAGCAGCAACGAAGTGAAGAAGATGACGCCGGGGACGGGGTGTTACGCCTTCCTGCTGAATCCGCAGGGGCAGATTCAAGCCGACATCTGCCTGTTGTGTCTGGATGACCACTTCCTGATCGACACGGAGCCCGAGTTGCGCGAGAAGGTGCATTTGCACATCAAGCGGTACATCATCGCGGACCAGGTGGAATTGGAGGATGTGACGGCGGGGACGGCGGCGATCGGGCTGGAGGGTCCGCGCGCGGCGGCAACCCTGGCGGCGCTGGGTGCGCCGGTTGTGGGAGCCGCCTACTCGCACGCGGCGTGGGGGGATGCCACGATGGCCGCGGTCACGATCACGGGGCAACCCGGAGTGCGCATCTTCTGTCCGGCGGAAAAGGCTGCGGCAATAGTGCACCAACTGGAGGCGGCGGGCGCGGCGGCGGCGAATCTGGAGGATGCGCGCCTGGTGCGGATCGAGAACGGCAAGCCGCGGTATGGGGACGATATTCGCGAGACTTCGCTGCCGCAGGAGACGCAGCAGATGCACGCGGTCAGTTTCAACAAGGGCTGTTATCTGGGGCAGGAGATCGTGGAGCGGATCCGCGCGCAGGGGCGGGTGAACAGAAAGTTGATGCGCGTGGTGCTGGAGGGCAGCGAGGTTCCCTCCGCGGGCACGAAGACGACGGTGGACGGGGTGGAGGCGGAAGTGACGTCGGCCGTGATCTCGCCGGCATCGGGGGAAGTGGTGGCGCTGGCCTACGTGCGGCAGCGGTAGGCCCGTGGCGGGGCGGCATAGAGGGCAGCTGGATTGTACACCGCAACCTGCCAAACCTGTCACGGAAGACGGGCGTGGTGGAATGGGAAGCGAACCCCTTTCGGAGGTGCGGAGGAAGAAGATGTCCGGACTTCGCCCGGGTTAGACCTGAAGGCATGTTCCACAACGAAAAAAGGGGCTCCGGAAGATTTCCCGGAGCCCACCGGAGAGGAGGACACAGAACTCGGAACCAGCGGCTGGCGAAAGCACCGCCACGGTGCCAAATCGCCGGCCTAATCCGAATGACCCGAAGGAGCCCTCGCGACAGAGAGGGCTCAGTGGTGATCACTGAATACTCTATCGGCATTAGGCGCGGAATCATTAACCGTGGGGCACGATTTGCGGGCCTAATAGAACGCAAACCACCGTTTGCGCCGGATGGGGAGTGGAACCGCGGTTAGGGGCACCCCGGCCAGGGCCGAGCGTGGGTTTTCCACGAAGAGCCGCAAGGCCGCTTCGGGGCCAAAGCGCTTTTCCACGTACTGCCTGCACTCATCCAGTGCGGTGGTCCGCCATTTGGTGTCATGGGCATCGCTGGCCAGGAAATGCACCAACCCGCGCGCCACCCACTCATGGGCGCATTTCCTGGCGGTCTTGCCGAACCGGCCCAACAGG
>JAPKZC010000875.1 GCA_026394025.1 Candidatus Solibacter sp. | reverse complement strand
GTTGTTCGCCGCCGGAGAGCGCATTCGGTTTGTGATCCAGCCGATCGCCGATACCGAGCAGGCGCAGAACTTCCTCGAACTCCGGTTCCGGCTTAGCGTCCGTGCCCCCGATGTAGCGCGCCACCGCGATATTGTCGCGCGCGGTGAGGTTGGGCAGCAGGTTGAACTTCTGGAACACGAATCCCACGGTGCGCTTGCGCATGCGCGTGCGTTCGGCGTCGGTCATCGCGGACAGGTCCTTTCCGTCTACGATCACCTTCCCCGAGGTTGTCGGCGTTAGCCCGCCGATAATGTGAAAAAGCGTCGACTTCCCGGAGCCGGACGGTCCGATAATCGACAGAAAGTGGCCCTTTTCCACATCGAGATCCACGCCGCGCAGGGCCGGCACATCCACCTTGCCTAACCGATAGGTCTTGCACAAATTGCGGATCTGGATGATGTCGCCGTTATTCACGCCGCTATTCATAGGAGAGCGCCTCGATCGGGTCGTGGGCCGCGGCCGTCAGGCCCGGGTAAAGCGCGCCCAGCAGGGCTCCCACCACCGTGATCGCCCCCGCGATGTACCACCATTCGTAGACGATCACCATGGGCAACGACGCGGGAACCAGCGTGTGGATGAGCCAGTACGCCCCGTAGCTCATGATGATGCCCAGGATCGTCCCGCCGATTCCGAGCATGAAAGCCTCGGTCATGATGATGCCCAGGATGAACCCTTTCGATCCGCCCAGGCTCTTGAGGATGCCGATTTCCCGAGTGCGCTGCAAGACCGACATGTACATCGAAAGGCATACCACCGCGAACCCGATCACCACGCCGATGCCCATGATCACGATGGTGAATCCCTTGAGCGCGGGAATATTGTTTACGTTGAGCGCGGAGGTGTAATCTTCCAGCGCATAGATCGGATAACCTTCCAGGGCCGGCAGCTTCTCCAGGTAGTCTTTGGTGGCCCTCGTGTTCGCCGGGTCATCCAACTTAAGATAGATCTGGCTCACTTTGCCGGTGTTGCCGGTCTTCGCCTGTAAACTGTCGAGGGGCAGCACGATGTGGGAGAGCTTACCGCTCTCCATGACGCCGGAGACTCGCCAGTCGTGGTTGAGCATCTTGATTCTGTTTCCGGCGTGGTAGTTCTTCTGATCCGCGAAATACTCGTCGATGATAGCATCGTCCGGGCCTTGGAACGGACCGCCGGACTTGAGGACAAATCCCCCGCTCATGGCATCGAATTCCTTCAAGTCCACTCCGCTGGCGCCAAGCGTCACGCCTTCGACGGTCGCGTTGAGCACGCCCGTCGCGACCTTCACATGCGACTGCTTGCGGAAGTAGTCCACCAGCGCGATCGGCATGGTGTAGCCGAGCGAAAGCATAGAGCTGCTCTTGGGGCGGATCAGTATGTCGGCGCCGACCCCCCGGGCGCGCCTCTGCGAATCCTCGATGAAGCCGTGGCTGAGGCCCACCAGGCAGAGGATCAGCGTCACCGGTACGCCGATCAGCAGGATGCTGAGCAGGCTGCGCATCGGCCGGTGTTTGAGGTTTTCTAGAACGAGCTTTCCAGTCACTTTTTCTTGACTCTTCCTTTGGCTGGGGGAGTGGGCGGCGGCGTCTGGGTTGGAACGGGCGGTTGCCCCACCACTTGCAGAGTCGACCCTTCGGGTTGCACCAGCGCGAATTTTTCCTGCGATACGCCTTTGTTGATGTCCATCTTGACGATGTCAATCACCACCGCGTATTCGTCCTTGGGGCGGTTTATCTCGATGTGTTTTGGAAAAGCGACGTTGTCGTAAGGCTTCCACTCGCTGTACCGCGCATCGGTGAGAATATTGCCGTTGGCGTCAAAAATGAACTGCCGGGCTATGGAGAGATTGTAACGGTTAAACCAGATGCTGCGGATGAGCTGCAACTGCCCGTTGCCGTTTTCATGCACCACCGGGATGATGTAGAACGCGTTGTCCTCGTCGGTGAGGTTCATCATTAGCACCTTCTCGGTCTTCAAATCGACCGGCCGCACCAGCATGGCGTCCAGAAAGTGCTGCGGGCGAAGGTTTTCGAGCTTGTTCGCCGAGGGTTGCTCGATCTCGTTCTTGCCGATCATGAAGCGATTGCGCGACGGCATGTAGAGCTTGAAATCAAGGCCGTTGGAGACCATGTCGAAGGCCTTGGTGCGCACCACGGGGTAGAGTCCGATCAGGCGGATGTCCGACGGCCGGCGGAAAAGGATGTAGGCGCGGACGTCCTTGTATTCGGTAATCTTGCTCCTCTCGGCGGTCCCGAGGGCGGGCACCATATCGACTTCGGCGTAGAAATCGCGCACCGCTTCAAACTGCCGCGCGATGCTATCCAGCAGCGTCTGCCGATCCGCGGTGAGCAGCGGTTGGGTGCTGCTTGCCCCTTTGCGGGCAATCACGCGGCGGCGGGCCAGACAGGACGAAAAGCCCACCGCAAGCAGGCAGACTACGGCCAGGTGAATCGGGACGCGGCGGAACGGCATCAGTTCATTGTAGGCAGCGGGCAAACCAGACTGTCAATTCGCACTCCGCGGGGCGTTTGTGGTATATTCAGTTACGGAGCAGTGAACCCGGCGCGCTGTCTGACAGCGTGTCCCAGTCCAGGTCGAGTTTCTCGATCCGGGGTTTGTCGGTCTGCCGCAAAAGATGGGCCTGTGGCGCAGTTGGGAGCGCGCTTCCATGGCATGGAAGAGGTCGACGGTTCGAACCCGTCCAGGTCCACCAAATTCATCTCATACACACTACGCCACTTACGGCGAAGTGTGGCCTTAATCCCACCGGCGATCATCACTCCACGAGGTCCAAAGAAGGTCCAAACACGGTCCAAAAGTCTGTTTTCCACCGATGTCCGCGTGGTATGGATCGGACCGCGTTTCCTCCCCGCTCAATCGCACTGATTCGACGACCAGTTGGTATGCGTGGTAGCGATGGTAAGCGTTTTGACGCTCGTGTGCCGTTGGGAAGACATTTTCCCCTTTTCTCGCGCTATAAAGGGTTCTTTCCATCCCATGGCACCCACTGGTAGGCGTGGTGTGGATGGTGAGGTCGTTCGGTTTCGTGTGGTCTCCACCGCGACCGTTGCGCTGGGCGGCGCGCGCCGGAATCGCCATGGATGTCGAACACGGTTTTCTTCTGGCCCACGTCGCGCGC
>JAPKZC010000143.1 GCA_026394025.1 Candidatus Solibacter sp. | reverse complement strand
ACGGCGCGGGCGGTGGCCGCCATGCGCGAAGTGCATTGTGTGCCGAGGTACCGTCCGGCGATGCCCTGGTACCTGGTGGCGTGGGTTGTGGCGGGGGTGTGGCGCTGGGAGGGCAAGCGCCGGCAGCGGCGGGACTACACGCGGCGGCGCAAGCTGGGCGTGCCGGTGATCAGCGTGGGCAACCTCACGATGGGTGGAACCGGGAAGACCCCGTGCGTGCTGCGCCTGGCGGAGTTATTGGGGGAGCGCGGGCGGAAGCCGGGGATTCTGACGCGCGGTTACGGACGAACGTCGCCGGTACCGGCACTGGCGCTCGCCGTGGGCGCGGCGGTGCGCACGGAGGAAACTGGCGATGAGCCGCAGTTGTTCCTGCGGGCGCGGGTGGCGCCGGTGGGGATCGGCGCGGACCGGTATCGCACGGGCATGCTGCTGCGCGAGAAGTTCGGCATGGGCGTGATGTTGTTGGACGATGGGTTCCAGCATGTCAAGCTGGCGCGGAATTTCGATGTGGTGCTGGTGGACGCACTGAATCCGTTTGGCGGGGGCGAAGTCTTTCCGGTGGGGCGGTTGCGGGAACCGGTGCAGGGGTTGGCGCGGGCCGACGCGATTTTGATTACGCGCAGCGAGGCGAGCGATCTGGCGCCTGCCGTGGAGCGGGCGGTGCGGCGCTGGAATCCGCGGGCCCCCATCTTTCGGGCGCGGACCGAGCCGGAGTGCTGGGTAGAGCATCGAACGGGGCGGAAGATCCCGGTAGAGGAACTGAAGCTAGTGAGAGCGGGGGTGTTCTGCGGTTTGGGAAATCCGCAGAGTTTCTACCGGACGCTGGACTCTCTCGGCACGCGATACGTGGACTGCGTGGAGTTCGAGGACCATCACCGGTACCTGCCGAACGAGTTGAAGCGGCTGGCGGAGCAGTTCCGGCGTAAGGGCGCGATGGCGCTGGCGACCACCGAGAAGGATGCCGTCAATCTGTGCGACGGCGCAGACGGGCTGCTGGCGCCACTGCCTCTCTACTGGTTGAAGATCGGCATGCGGATTGAGGGCGAGGCGGAACTGCTGGCCGGGATCGAGCGGCGGATGGGGTGGTGGTGAGGAAAAAACGGTTTCACGCCAAGGCCCCCTTGGCGCCTTGGCGTGAAGGTTATTTCGTTACGGAATCGGGGTAGTTTTGACGGCCTGCCTGAGCCTGGCGATGCCGGCTTCCACTTCTTCGAGCTTGGAGGGGATAGCGGCGGAGATGATCTTGGGGTCGCCGGTGGTGATCAGGACGTCGTCTTCGATTCTTACGCCGATGCCCCGGTACTTTTCGAATACCGGACGGATGGCTTCGGCGAACTTCTCCATCTCCGGCGTTTTGGGAAGATTCTCCAGCGCGTCGGAGCGGAAGTAGAGGCCGGGCTCGACCGTGATCACCATGCCGGGCTGGAGTTCGCGTCCGCCCGGATCATGCACGTTGAGGCCGATGCCGTGGCTGATGCCATGGTTGAACCAGATGCGCATCTGGTCATCGCTCTTGGGGTCTGTGATCAGGCCGAGTTTGAAGAGGCCCAGCTTGAAGACCTCGCCGGCGGCGCCTTGGATGGAATCGAGCCCGCCGGACGCGGCGTGTCCGGGCTTGGCCATGGCGAAGCCGGCCTGCTGCGCCTCCCAGACCAGGCGGTAGATATCGGCCTGCTCCTTGCTGAACTTGCCGCTGACGGGGATGGTGCGGGTGACGTCGGCGCTGTACCGGCCTTCATGGTGTCCTTGTTGGACTGGTAGTGGAGCGTGGTGGCATTGTTGCCGGAGCCGACGATGCAGGGGTAGCCCCAGTGGCCGTTGCGGCGCAGGAAAGTGAATTCGAAGTGCGCCTGAATCTCATATTCGGGGGTACCGGGGACGGCGACGGTGTAGGCGCGCTGGAAGGCTTCGGCGGTGATATCGGCGGCATGCTGGAGGATATCGATTTCGCGCTGCGACTTGATGCGGCGGAGGCTGTCGAAGAGGGTGGAAGCGTCCTTGATGTTGACCGCGGAGCCGACGGAGGCGAGTTTGCCGGCGAACTCCTGTTCGCGGCGGTACTCGACGGCGTTGGGGCGCGCGGGCAGGATCATGTACAGCTGGAGTTCCTGGCGGCTTGAGTACTCGATTGGCTTGGCGAACTCGGTGGTCCAGCTCGGCGGATTGGCGGGGGGCGCCGGGTTGGCCCCTCCTCCGCGTCCTCCGCGGCCTGCGCCCATGGTTTCGGCGGGCACGGCGAGGATGGCACGGGAGCGCGGGACCAAGGCGCTGAGGAAGGCGTTGAACTGGCCGGCGTCGAAGACGTCCTGAATGCCGGAGGTTTGGCGGGCCTCGGCGGCGGTGATCATGTGGCCGGTCCATGTCTCCTGGGCAGGATTGGAACGGGGAATGAAGACCATCTCGCGGATCTTATCGGCGGCTGGCGCGAGGATGAGGGTGGCGCCGGGCTGAGTGAGACCGGTGAGGTAGAAGAAGTTGTTTTCCTGGCGGAAGGGCCAATCGACGTCGGCGGCGTAGTTGCGCGGTTCAGCGGCGTAGAGGACGAGAACGGCGCGATCGCCGATTTGTTCCATGAGGGCTTTGCGGCGGGCGGATAGATCTGCCACGCGGTCGCGCTGCCACGAGACCGGCGGGGGCGGGGCGACCTTCCAGATGCCGGCATCGGCGGCCAGGCCGCAGACGGCCAGGGAGAGCGAACAGAAGAGCAGCTTAGAGAATTGCATAGACCCTCGGTGGGCGGATTTCTCATTATAGGATGGGCGCGACGGGGCGCGGTTCCGCCCTCGCATTTCGTGGCTATCGGTTTTCCGGCACCGAGTCCGGAAGGAATGGTCATCGATTCGAGGTGAACTCGTAGCCGCCAGATTTCAGATTATAAACAGCCCTGCCGTTTTCATACTTGATAAAAGTGACGCCTCTTGCCTCGCCGGCATCCTTTCCGCCTTCCTTCACCGCCCTTGGCGAAGTTGCCGGCAAATAGAGGGTGGCGGTGGTGTTGGCTGGAACGGTAGCCCGGTAGGTAAGGACTTTGCCGTCTACTTTCCAGGCGCTGTTGATTCTGCCGTACATAGAATCGTAATAGCCCTCCGCTGATGTCATGACTCCCGTAGGGTCGGGCTCCGGCTGGAGGATGAACATTTTGAAACCGGGATCATCCCGCTGAATGCCAAGCGAATAGGCCATCATCCATTGGCCGACGGCCCCGAAGGAATAGTGGTTGAACGAGTTCATGCTGTTATTGCCGCCGAATCCATTTTCCACCGTGTATCCGTTGAGCCGCTCCCATATCGAGGTTGCCCCCTGGTCGATTGCATAAAGCAACGACGGATATTGGTTGTTATGCAAGACGCGGTACGCCAGTTCGCTAAGGCCGTTATCGGACAGGGCCTTGCCGATCCAGGAAGTGCCGATGAACCCCGTCATCAGCGAAAACCTGGGGCGTACGACCCCGTCGTCGTCTTTGTTTTCCCGTGCGACGGTTTCCGCCAGATTCCTGATCATGTAGGGGGTGTTTTCGCCGTTGAACAAACCCATGGCCAAGCCAACCGCGTAGGAAGTCTGCGTGTCGGCCACCCTGAATTCCGGAGGTGTTGGCGGTGCTCCCCGGCCGCCGCGTCCGCCGCCGACGCCGAGGGTCTTTCTTTCGGCATTGACAAAAGTGGCATTGAAAAACGCCTTGCGCTTTTCATACATGCCACTGTATTTTGCGGCATCATCGGGTTTGTTTAATATGCCGGCTACCTTCGCCATGATGCCGAGGTCATAGGCGTGATATGCGGTCGACAGGAAGGGAGATCCCAGCGCATTGTTTTGCGGCCCCAGCCAATCGCCCAACTGCCCGTCCGAGCTCAAGCCTGTTTTGGGATCGATCGTAGTCGCGAGGTAGTCCATATAGGCGACCATGGCGGGATAGTGCCGCTCCAAGAGGGCGACGTCATTGTATTGCAGATAGGTTTCCCACGGAACCACAATTCCCGCGCTTCCCCAGAGGACGCCGCCGAAACCGCCTCCGACCGGCGCGACATCCGTAAATCTCCCGGAAGGGGCCTGCACGTCGCGCATGGCGTACATATGACGGGTAAGGAATTGATCCGCATTCGATATATAGGTGGCCGTGCGCGAGAAAACATTGATGTCCCCCGACCAACCCATGCGTTCGTTGCGTTGCGGGCAGTCAGTCGGTATGGTGAGGAAGTTGTCAACGTTGGACCAGACCAGATTCGACCACAGCCGGTTGACTTTTTCACTGGATGTTCTGTAATCGGCCGTCAACTCCCTGACGGAACTGATCGCCACGCCCTGAACGGCTTCCAGGGGAAGCGGCTTATCAATCCCGGTGATTTCGAGGTATTGATATCCATGGGAGGTAAACCGGGGCTGGAAAACCTGGCTTCCCGCCTTCATCGTGTAGACGTCCTGGCTGAGTGCGGCCCGATAGTTTTCCGTCATGATCATGCCGACATTTTTCCCCGATTCTTTCAGATCGGGATACGACATTTCGGAATACCTGAGGGTGATTCTGCGGCCGGCGCGCCCGTTGGCGATACTGATCCTGGGCACTCCCACCAGGTTTTGCCCCATATTGAAGACATACACGCCGGGCCGCACTTCCTTGACGCTTTTCGCTGTCAGGGTCCGGAACACGCCGGCATTGTTGCCGATCTGGCCGACGAGGGACAGTCTTTCGAAATTGAACGGCGTGCCCGGCGCTCCCCCGCGTCCGGCTTCCGCGCCGATGAATGCCGTGCCCTGCAACGGCACCACGACTGCGCTCTTCCATTTGCTGTCGCGATAGGCTGCCGTGGTCCAGCCTTCCACGGCGGGCTCCCCGGCAGCATCGTAAACCTCGCCAAAATCGAGGCTGCTATATAACAGAGGGCCGGCGGCGAAGTACTTCCACGTCCGGTCGTTGGTGGTGACCGTGTCGGAGGAGCCATCCCTGTAAGTGACGACGAGTTTGGCCAGCAGCGACTGCCGGTCGCCGAAGTGATTCCAGATGTTGCCGAAGCTGAGCAGGCCGCTCCACCAGCCTTCCCCGAGCATCGCGCCCATGGCGTTTTCGCCGGCCTTGACCATGCCGGTGACATCATAGGTTTGATACATGTGAGTAACGTTGTACTGAGTCAACCCGGGATTGTAATGGTCGTCACCCACGCGTTTTCCGTTTAGGAAGACCTCATAGATTCCGCGCGCGGTGACATAGAGGCGGGCACCTTCGACGGCCTTGGCGGACGTCTTGAAGGTGGTGCGCAGCATCGGGGCCGAGTTCCGGCTGGGATTCCTGACCAAAAAGACGCCATTGGCGCCGCCGGCAAGGACGTAGCGCCCGTTGGCTACTGAGAATCCGGAGTTGGCCGTGACGAAATCGGCATAGATTCCCTGATAGGGGCCACCCGTCAGATTCTCCTGGAAGAGGATATTGTTGGGGAGGCGGGTGTTGCGAACAGTGACCTCGCGGAACGCGGCATTCTGGCCCGGCGCGACGGAAAAACCGATATCGCAGAGCATACCGAAAGGAATGAAATTGCCGCCCGAACCCACGGGATTCAGATTCACCGAATTCGCGGCTCCGCCGCGGCCCCCGGGGCCGCCGGGGCCGCCGGGAGGTCCGCCTTGAGGTCCCCCGGGAGGGGGTTGCGCGGCAGCACCCGCGAGTGAGGTTTTCCCGTCGATCGAAATAGCAATCTGCCCAAAGGTGCTACGGAATTCGATGGCATGTTCCGCATTCTTGTTGGCATTATTGATGAGCTCGGTGGAGACATCGAAACTCCGCAGCGGGCGTGAAGGCGTATCGGTGTCCTTGTAGCCGGCGCGGTAGACATGGAGTTTCGCCTTACCGTCCGGCGAGCCATCAACGGCGGAAATATCGAGTTCCAGCTTTATGTAGCTCTGATCTTTGCGGCTCTCGACTTGGTATATATTCTTGTTCTTATCCATCAACCGCGAGTCATTGGCCCCGTATACAAAGCTCGCGCGGGTGCTGCCCTGAGCGATCGTCAGGGCATATCTCACATCGAAGATGGCCAGATAAGGCGCATAGAGCACGAGGTCCTCATTTCCCCCGCCGATCCATTTGGCGCCGCCCCAGGCGCTTGCATCGGGCGCGGGATCCATCAGACCGGTTTCAAACCAGGAACTGGCAGTGATTTTCGCTCCCGCCTGATTCCACACAGTAACCGTCCACGAGTATCTCGTAGCGGCTTTGAGTGGGCTCCCGGCATATCTTATGCCGAGCGAAGTTGAGTTTTCGGTCTTCTTCGTATCCCAGACTACGTTGCCCTTGGGATCCTTGATTTCGATTTGGTACGCGGTCTGCGCATATCCGCGCTCGTCTGCCGTCGTGCCCATTTGCCAGCTGAAACGGGGCTGTGCCGCATCGATACCCAGAGGGGCATTTCTGTACTCCACTTGCAGGTTCTTAACGACGGCAGCCGCGTTGGCCGGCAGGACGCTGCTGATCAGCACGGACGCCATTATCAGAATTCGTTTCACGGACGGCGAAACCTCAAATGTCTGCTTCACGGTCAACTCAACCTCCACTTAGCTGTGCCGATTCTTCTGCAAAGATCGACGGATCAAGCAACTCCCACTGTATCAGGCAGGTCTGAATTTGCGGAACCACGGTTGCAGCGCAGTTGGCGGTCGAAGATCACCTTTCCGTGTGCGAGGCCCCGATAGCTCAGAAGAGGAAGGCATCATCAGGTTCGCCTTTTCCAGGCCAATGCATCCACCAGCGGGACGTTCGGCTGCTACCCATCAAACAGATCGCGCATCGCCATGGTGGAATGCTGCACTCCACCTTTCTACTTTGGGCAGCTCCCAAGGGGTAACCCAGCCGGGGGTCTGTGCGCCGTTATATAGTTTGGTATCCTCAAACACTTAAAGCCATATGCACAAAACACTACTCGTCGCACCCCTGCTTTTCCTGGCTCCACTGCTGTCGCTCGCGCAGCAGACGGAGAAGGTCGATCTCACCACGATCCATCGAATCAAGGCGGAAGCCCTGGGGCGGAACTCCAAGGTGATGGATCACGTGTTCTACCTCACCGATGTGAACGGTCCGCGCCTGCAGAATTCGAAGGGATACAAGGCGGCGGCCGATTGGGCGGTGAAGCGGCTGAAGGAATACGGCTTGTCGAACGTCCACTTGGAGAAGTGGGCGCCGTTCGGCAAGGGCTGGAACCTGGAACACTATTCGGGACACATGCTGGAGCCGATGTACCAGCCGATCATCGCGATGCCGGTGGCGTTCACGGCTGGGACGGACGGCGTGGTCCGCGGGAATCCGATCCTGGGGACGCCGCAGACGCCGGCGGACCTGGACGGGTTTAAAGGGAAGCTGGCGGGCAAGATCGTGCTGATTTCGCCGAAGCGAGATCTGGCGATGGTGACGACGCCGCTGGGCGTGCGGTATAGCGACGCGGAGTTGCAAGAGATCCAGACGGCGCCGATCCAGATACCGGGGTTGTTCGGCCGCGGCG
>JAPKZC010000175.1:9749-13210 GCA_026394025.1 Candidatus Solibacter sp. | reverse complement strand
TTATGTTGCCGAAGGATAGCAGGGAAAAACGCCCATGGTAGTCGTCGTCGGGTGCGGAGCATCCGGCGCGCAATCCGGTACCATGTGGCGCAATTGAGGGGGTGTTTACAGATTAATCCTAAGCAGATAATTACTGGATATTATCGGGTATTTATGGCTATTAGCGAACTGCCCGCCGTTGCCGGTCTGTCATCAATAAAACATTGATAATAAGCCAGTTAATGATGTATGCTTTCGATGTATATCAAGCCACCACGCCAAAGGTGGTACGGGATATTAATGATAATTTTTGGTATTTTATGCAAAAATGTTATTGACATCCTAAGTAAATACATAGACAATCTCAGAGAAAAGCAAATTCAAGATACGCGAAAAATCCAGAGACAATCCGGATTACGCGTGATAAATAGGTTAAACAGATCTGTTTAACCTAAGAGGTGCACTACTATGACGCGAGTTCTTCTTTATAGCGACGAACCCATCCTGGCGAAGGGCCTCGAGTCCGTGTTACGCCAGGTAGAGGGCTTCGAACTGTTGCCAACCAGCAATTCGCTGGCATCCTTGATGGAGCAGATCGCGCAAGGCGCACCCGATCTGGTCCTGATGGACCTGACCGCGGAGATCACCTTCGCCGTGTTGAGTGACATGAAGCACGTAATGAACCGTTCGCGGATCGTACTCTGGGTGAACTCCATTTCTACGGAACTGGCCTTCCAGGCCATGGGCTTGGGCGTGCGCGGCATCCTGCGCAAAACCCTGCCCACGGACCTGCAGGTGAAGTGCCTGCAAAAGGTCCAGGCCGGCGAATTGTGGTTCGAGAAAGCGCTCACCGACAGCTTCCTGTGCGCCCGCCGCGTGGCGTTGACGCAGCGTGAAGGTCAGCTGGTGAGCCTCCTCTCCCAGGGTTTGAAGAATAAGGAAATCGCCACCACGCTGATGATTTCCGAGGGCACGGTAAAGGTGTACCTTTCGCGCCTTTTCCAGAAGGTCGGGGTTAAGGACCGCTTCGAGTTGGCCCTGTTCGGCCTGAAGAATCTCACCACCGGACAACTGCCGGTAGGCGAGAAGGGTCAACGGCTCGGCGCCAGCGCCATGCCCGGTCTGCGATCGCTGGTGCTCGATCGTCCGCAAGAGCCGCAACGGGTGCAGCAGGAACCGCAGCGCTTCGGACCGGCGCTCCGTCCGGCCGTAAACCGGTATTAAGCCTAAGGCGTTCGGAGGGACAGGTGGGCGGCCGAAAACGGCCGCCCTCTCCCCTGGAGGAAGACCTTCGCGGAAACCGCTCCGCTCCAGCCCGAACGGCATCCTCGTGCTTCTTCCGCTTCCTCTGGCGTCGATTATCTCTTGTGCTCTCCGCGTCAAATTCACTTCCTCCCGCTCTACTCTGCTTACCTCAGTGCCTCTTCGTTGAAGCCGTCTTCCCGATGCCCCGAGCTTGCCAGGCACGCTCCCACGAAGCGCGATAATGGAAGCGTGCCGGCGCTAACGTTTGTGGATGCTCGCGAGACCGTTCTCCGCACGGTACGCCATGGACGTACGCATCCCGCCGTCGAGGAAATCCCCCTTTCAGAGGCCTGTGGGCGCGTGCTGGCAATGGATGCGGCGGCGGACCGCGATTCGCCGGCACTGGCGCGCTCGGTGCGCGACGGGTACGCGGTGCGCGCCAGCGATCTGCCGGGGCAACTCGAAATTATCGGCGAGGTGCGCGCCGGCGAGCGTTTCGCCGGGGAACTCGCCGCCGGGCAGGCGGTGGAGATCATGACCGGCGCACCGGTCCCGTCCGGAGCGGACGCGGTGGTGATGATCGAACACACGAGGCGCGAAGGCACGCGGGTGGTGATCGATCGCGCGGCCGAAGCCCACCAGTTCATCAATCCACGCGGCTGCGAGGCGGTGGCGCATGAGGTGGTCCTGCATGCCGGCAAACGCCTGGATTACGCCGATATCGCGCTGCTGGCGGCAATCGGACAAGCTCGGGTCCGCGTCTACCGGCGGCCGGTGGTGGCGATCGTCGCTACCGGCGACGAAATCGTGGATATTCACGAATTTCCCGAAGAGTTTCAAATTCGCAATTCCAACGCATATTCCCTGGCGGCACAGGTGGCCCGCGCCGGCGGCACGCCCCATGTGCTCCCGGTGGCGCGCGATACCGTGGAGCACACCCGGGAGATGATCGTGCAGGGCCTCGGCGCCGACCTACTGCTGCTCTCAGGCGGGGTTTCGGCGGGCAAGTACGACGTGGTGGAGGAAGTGCTGGCGGAATTCGGCGCGCAAGTCTATTTCGACCGGGTGTTAATTCAACCAGGCCAGCCGCTGGTTTTCGGACTTGCCTGCGGAAAATACTTTTTCGGGCTGCCCGGGAATCCCTCTTCGACCATGGTGACGTTTGAGGTCTTCGCCCGCGCCGCGTTGGAACTCCTGGCCGGGCAACAGGAGATCGCGCTGCACCTGCCCTTGGCGCGGCTGACTTGCGAGTTCCGCCATCGCCCGGGGTTGACGCGCTTCCTGCCGGCGCGATTGAGCGCGGACGGGAGCCAGGTGACACCGGTAAACTGGCACGGGTCGGGCGATATTCCGGCGCTGACCCGCGCCAATGCGTACCTGGTGGCCGATCCGGATCGCGCCGAATATGCCTGCGGTGAACTCATACGGATACTCTTGAAATGAAAAAACTCTCGCACTACGATTCCGCCGGTACCGCGCGCATGGTGGATGTCTCCGCCANATCGCCGGCATCGCGGCGGCCAAGCGCACCAGCGACCTGATTCCGCTCTGCCATCCCCTGATGCTGACCCACGCCGATCTTGAGGTGACGCTGGAGAAAAAGGGCGTGCGCATCGTGGCCAGCGCCGCCACCACCGGTCAAACCGGGGTGGAGATGGAGGCGCTGACCGCTGCCGCCGTGGCCGCTCTCACGGTGTACGATATGACCAAAGCGCTGGATAAGGCGATCGAGATTCAGAGCCTGTACCTGCTGGAAAAAACCGGAGGAAAGAGCGGAGACTTCCGCCGCAAGGGGACCCATGATTAACGCCGCGGTTTTAACCATCAGCGATTCGGTTAGCGCCGGCACGCGGGTAGACCGCTCTGGCCCCGCGGTGCGTGAACGGTTGGAACAGCTGGGCTGGAGCGTCGCAGTCATGGAAACCATCCCGGATGTGATCTCGGAGATCAGCGAGCGCCTGGCAACCCTGTCGGACGGCGGGCAGGTGGCCGCGATTTTCACCACAGGCGGAACGGGCGTGGCGCCGCGCGACGTGACCCCGGAGGCCGCGCGCGCCATTTTGGACCGTGAAATCCCTGGGTTTGGCGAGTTGATGCGCCTCGAGGGCCGGGCGGCCACCCCGCTTGCAGTCCTTTCGCGCTCGCTCGCGGGAACTCGCGGCAAGGTGTTGATAGTGACTTTGCCAGGGTCGCCCAAGGGGGCGGTGGAATCACTGGATGCTATCGTGGAGTTGGTA
>JAPKZC010000175.1:0-9712 GCA_026394025.1 Candidatus Solibacter sp. | reverse complement strand
GTTGGTACCGCACGTGCTCGAATTGCTCAGAGGGCATACCGGGCACTCATGACAGGAGTTGCATGCTTCGACCGATACTTCTAACCTTTCTGTGCGGCATTGTGCTTGCCCAGACGCCGCCGCCCCAGCAGCCGGACCCTTCCCAGGTACCCACCATATTCCGCGGCGGTGTCGAGGTGGTGCAGGCGCCGGTGCTGGTCTTCGACCGCGACGGCAACTACGTGGACGGGCTGCAACCCTTCCAGTTCCACCTGTTCGACAACGGCAAGGAGCAGAACATCAACGTGGATGTGGCGTACCAGCCAATCTCGCTCGTGATCTGCCTGCAGGCCAACGCGCACGTGGAAGGCATTTTGCCACAAGTCAAAAAGATCGGCGGCCTGATCGCGCCGCTGTTGATCGGGGAGCAGGGGGAGGCGGCCGTGATCGCCTTCGATTCGCGGATTCGCACCCTCCAGGAGTTCACTTCCGACAGCGAAAAGATCACCAAAGCTGTGAAGGGGCTTACTGCGGGCAGCAGTGCGAGCCGCATGATCGACGCGGTCTCGGCGGCCATCCGCATGCTGCGGACACGGCCCAACAACCGGCGGCGTATCATTCTCTACATCGGGGAAACACGTGATATCTCGAGCGATGTTTTATCCGGTGGACATGTCGCGGCTGCTTTCGACGTGGGCCGCCAAGCCAGATCCGGGCCGTCAGGACCTCCGGCCGCCGGCCATGCATCCCATGCCTTCGGGAGTTCCGGCCACGCCCACGTCGGTGGCGCAAATGTATGGCATCGGGGGCGGCGGGCGCGCCGAGTTCATCCCGCTGATGGTGGAGTTGTTCAAGGACGTGAAGGCCATCTTCAAGGACAATCCCGTCGAGGCCTTCACCAAGGGAACGGGTGGGACGGAATACACCTTCTTCAAGCAGCGCGGCCTTGAAGACGCCGTCCAGAAGATCGGCGCCGAATTGCACTCGCAGTATTTTGTCAGCTACACGCCGAACAATAAGGATGAAGGCGGGTTCCACACCATCGAAGTGACCGTGGGTCCGTACAAGACGCAGACCCGCCCGGGGTATTGGCTCGGCACGAAGCAATAAGCCAGTCACTCCTGGCCTTTCAGCGCCCTCCGGGCCATCCCCTTCCTAAACTTTGATGTCGATCAGAGCCTCTGGCGCGGTTCCGCTCAAAACGGCGGCGGCGTCATCGGCAGTGAAAGTCTCCACCTTTGCGGAGATGTTCATGGAACAGAATTTTGGCCCGCACATGGAGCAGAAATGCGCGTCCTTGAAGCCGTCCTCGGGGAGGGTCTCGTCGTGCATCGCGCGGGCGGTTTCGGGGTCCAGCGACAGGGCGAACTGTTCCTTCCAGTCGAAGCGGTATCGGGCGCGGGAAAGCGCGTCGTCGCGGTCGCGCACGCCCGGACGGTGGCGCGCGATATCGGCGGCGTGCGCGGCGCTCTTATAGGCGATGATGCCCGCCTTGACGTCGTCGCGGTTGGGCAGCCCCAGGTGTTCCTTGGGGGTCACGTAGCACAGCATGGACGCGCCATACCAGCCGATCATGGCGGCGCCGATGGCGCTGGTGATGTGGTCGTACCCAGGTGCGATATCCGTGACCAGCGGGCCGAGGGTATAGAAAGGCGCTTCGTAGCACATTTCCTTTTCCTTGGTGACCTGCATCTCGATCTGGTCCATGGGAATGTGCCCGGGGCCTTCAATCATGGTTTGGACGTCGTACTTCCAGGCGATCTGCGTGAGTTCGCCCAGGGTCTTGAGTTCCGCGAACTGCGCCGCGTCGCTGGCATCGGCGATGCTGCCGGGGCGCAGACCGTCTCCCAGCGAGAAACTGACGTCGTGTTTCTGGAGAATCTTGCAGATATCCTCGAAGCACTCGTACAGAAAATTCTGCTTGTGGTTCTTGACCATCCATTCGGCCTCGAAGATGGCGTTCCCGCTCTGGATGGCGGTGACGCGCCGCGTGGTGAGCGGGATATGCTGCACCAGGATGCCGGCGTGGATGGTCATGTAATCCACACCCTGCTCGGCCTGCTCTTCGATGACGTCGAGCATCACCTGCGCCGAGAGATCCTCCACCCGGCGAACGCGCGACAGGGCTTCATAGATGGGCACGGTTCCGATGGGGATGGGCGAAGCGCCGATCAGCGCCTTGCGTATGCCCGGGATATCGCCGCCGGTGGAGAGATCCATCACGGTGTCGGCGCCGTACTTGACGGAGTACTCCAGCTTTTCGAGTTCGCCCGCGATATCGCTGGTGACCGAGGAGTTGCCGATATTCGAATTGATCTTGCACTTGGATGCAACGCCGATGCACATGGGCTCCAGGTTGGTGTGATGAATATTGGCGGGGATGATCATCCGCCCGCGCGCCACTTCGGCGCGGACCAGTTCGGGACCGATACTCTCGCGTTTGGCGATGTAGTGCATCTCTTCTGTAATAATGCCCTTGCGGGCATAGTGCATCTGCGTGCGGATTGAATCGTTCTGACGTTTGGCTACCCAGTTTGTGCGCATGACGGCTCCCCTGCTTGATTCGGATGGTTGCGGACGCGCGAGGCCGCAAGCGGCGCGCGCGTCCGCGGGTACAACACGGCACCCGGCTACTTCTTTTTCTTGGGCTTTTTGACTTCCTTCTTTGGGCTTCTGTCCTTGGCCATGTGTGATCCTCCCTTACACATGGATTATAACCGCTGTGAGCGGTAATACGAAGGCAGGAGCCAGGCGAACACCCGCGCGGGCGAACAACGCCCGTCCGCGCAAGGTTCGCCTATTTGTGGGCCGGCGGCGCCGCCTTGGCAGGTTCACCCGGCGCCTTGGGCGCTTCAGCCGCCGCCTTGGCAGGTTCAGCCGCCGCCTTGGGCGCTTCGCCCGCCACCTTGGCAGGTTCACCCACCACCTTGGCAGGTTCGCCTGCCGCCTTGGGCGCTTCACCCACCGCCTTGGCAGGTGAAGGTGGAGGATTCACATACTGCACAATCACGGAAATTCTCCGATTGGCGGCATTTTCGGGATCCTCCGGATGACGCAATTGGCGGGCGGCATAACCCCGCACCTGCGCCACCTGTTCGCTACGGATTCCGTGCGCTTCCATCAAGCGGCGAGCCGCGTTGGCCCGGTCGGTGGCCAGTTCCCAATTGGAATAGAAGCCGTCTTTGGTCACGAAGGGCTTGGCATCGGTATGTCCCTCAATCAGCAGGTCGTTGGGCATCTTGCCAAGTTCCTCGGCCAGGCGTGTCAACAACTCCGCGCCAGTCGCCGAGGGTAACGGCCGGCCGGATTCGAAGAACATTCCAGCCTGGGTTTCGAGCAGTTCGATACGCAGGCCATCGGAAGTGATGGTCATCTCAACGTGATCCTTCATTTCGCGAAAATTCGGCATCGTCTTGAGCGCCTGCTCCATCTTTTCGCGCAGTTTGGCCATATCGTCTTTCGCCAGTTGGATCGCATTGCCAGCGCCGGCGGCGTTGGTGCCGGTCTGTGTGCCGGGACCAGTAGGATTGTTAAAAAAGGCGCTGATCGCCTCTTTGATTTTGTCATCGGCGCCCATCAGCCACAGCACCATGAACAGCGCCATCATGGCGGTGACGAAATCGGCGTAGGCCACCTTCCAGGCGCCGCCGTGGTGACCCGCATGGCCCGCCTTTTTCCTCTTGATGATGAAGATGGGCCGCACCGGCTGCGGCGGTGGTGCTGCCTCGGGTTCGCTTTGAGCCGCCATGGTTTATGCCGCCTTGGAGGCCACCGCCGCACCGCCGCGGCAGGACGCCTCCATTTCCTGAAAGGTGGGACGCACATCATTGGGAATGGCGCGCCGTGCCAATTCCACTGCCATAATCGGGCTGAGGTTTTTGATGAATCCAATCGCCGCCATGCGCAGAAAACCCAGGAATTCGGACTCCGCTTCGGCATTCTTTCCCATGGCAAGAGCCAACGGACCGAAAACCCCGTAGCAGAGCAGAATGCCCAGAAACGTGCCCACCAGGGCTGCCGCCACCTTCTCCCCGATGGCCTCCTTGGGGCCGCCCAGCGCGCCCATGGTCAGTACCACTCCCAGGACGCACGCCACAATGCCCAATCCCGGCAGTGCATCCGCCATGGTATTCAACGCCGCCACGGGCTTGGCGCTTTCGCGGTGGTGTACTTCGAGATCGATCTCCATCATGGTGTCGATTTCCATGGGGTCCACCCCGCCCGTTACCACCATGCGCAGCGTATCGCACAGGAATTGCAGGGCGTGATGGTTCTGCGCGAACTTCTTGTACTTGGTGAATACCACTCCCTTCGACGGGTTATCGACTTCCTCCTCCAACTTCGCCATGCCCGCTTTTCGGGAAAGCGCGAACAGCTCATAGAGCATCTTGAGCGATTCCAGATAGAGCGCCTTCGTGCACTTGCTGCCGCTAAAGACGCCGGCCAGCCCTTTTCCGATCTTGATCAAGGTCGGAGGCGGATTAGCGATCACCAGGGTTCCCAACGCCGCGCCGAAGATGATCACCAGTTCCGCCGGCTGCATTAGCACCCGGAAGTTCCCGTGCTCCATTATGTAGCCAGCGGCGATGGCTCCGAGGCAGATGACGAGTCCTATGATTGGAAACATATTGTTGTTAGCACCACACTCTTATCGGATGGACCGCCTCGGTACTTTAGGGGTTGACTCCCTCGTTCGCGAGGAACTTCACCAGAAACGCGCCGCCCCGCGCCTGCACCCAATGGCGGAAGCACTCCGCCGCCCGCGGTTCACGGGGGAATCCTGGCGAATTAACTGATTTTTTGCTTGCCAGAAGCACGCCTAGCCTGGAACAATAAGGCTTAAAACCTATGCGGATACGCGTTTTGGGCATCGTCCTCGCCGGCGGCAAGGGAACGCGGCTGGCCCCGCTTACCAACGAACGGGCCAAACCGGCCGTCCCTTTTGGAGGTAAGTACCGGATCATCGACTTCGTTTTGAGCAACTTTATCAACTCGGGGATCTATTCCATCTACGTGCTGACGCAGTTCCGCAGCCAATCGCTGTTGCAGCACCTCAGCGAGGGCTGGCAATTCGGCAGCCTGCTGAAGAGTCAGTTCGTCATCCCGGTGCCGGCCCAGATGCGCTCCGAGGATGAGACCTGGTATCAAGGCACGGCGGACGCCATCTATCAGAACATCAATCTGGTGGAGCAGGCGGATCCCCACCTGGTGGCCATCTTCGGCGGAGATCACATCTACCGCATGAACATCGCCAGCATGATCGAACACCACGTGGAGAAGCGCTCCGAAGTCACCATCGCCGCCATCCCCACCCCGAAGAAGCACGCCGCGGAATTCGGCGTCATCGAGGCCGGCGCCGACGACCGCATCCTCGCCTTCCACGAGAAAAATCCCGACGCGCCCACCATCCCCAGCGATTCCGAGCAGGTCTTTGCGTCCATGGGCAACTACATCTTCTCCACCCGTATCCTGTTGGACCTGCTGCGCGAAGATGCCAGGGATCCCGACAGCCACCACGATTTCGGTAAGGACATTCTGCCCAAACTGGCCGGCAATGGACGCATGTTCGCCTATAATTTCCAGACCAACCGCATCCCCGGCGAACCCGCCGATTCCGTTCCCTACTGGCGCGACGTGGGCACCATCGACGCCTATTACGAGGCCAATATGGACCTGCGCTACGTAGCTCCGGCGCTCAACCTCTACAACCGGGAGTGGCCGCTGCGCAGCACCAGCTATCCCGATCCGCCGGCCAAATTCACCTTCGACGACGCCAACCGCCGCGGCCAGGCCATCGATAGCATCGTCTCCGGCGGCTGCGCGTCCATGCCGGCGCGCTTGTCGACGACTGTGTAATCATGGACAACTGCGACATCGGGCGCCGCGCCAAGGTTCGAGGCGCCATCCTGGACAAGAACGTCAAGGTGGTCGAGGACGCCCTGATCGGCTACGACCTGGAGGCCGACCGCGCACGCGGCTATCACATCACCGATAGCGGCCTGGTCGTAATCGCCGGCGAGCGCAGCCACGTCGATATCACCGGCCTCGTGGTCTAGATGGAACAACTGGTACTCGCCTGGATCGCGCAGTACGGATACCTGGCGATTTTTTCCCTGCTCGTGTTGGGCATCGTGGGCCTGCCTGTTCCCGATGAGACCTTGCTGACGTTTACCGGCTACCTGGTGTTTCAGGGGCATCTCTCGCTGCCCCTGGCCCTCCTCAGCGGGTTTGCCGGCAGCGCCTGCGGCATCACTCTGAGCTATGTCCTGGGCCGCACTTTCGGGCTCACCTTGATTCACCGCTACGGCCGGTACCTGCGGATTACCCATGGTCATGTGGAGAAGGCGCACGCCTGGTTCCGGCGCGCCGGCCACTGGAGCCTCACCTTCGGCTACTTCATCCCGGGCGTGCGCCACTTCACGGCCTATGCCGCGGGGATGAGCGAACTCGAATATCCCCCATTCGCGCTGTTCGCCTACGGCGGCGCCGCGCTATGGGTGAGCACTTTCATCGCACTCGGCTACCTGCTCGGCGAGCGATGGCAGGCGGTGCAGCGGAACATCCACCAGTATCTGTTCGCCTGCACCGCCGCCGCCGTCATTCTTGCGGTAGCGTATCTGGCATGGCGGAAGTGGTTCCGGTCGCCGCCCTTACGGTAAACCGTCACTGCGTCGTGCGAGCCTCAACTCGCGGAACCACACTGTGAATCGCCTGCACGAGTTCACGTCCGAAACGAGTCCGGTCGGCGACCTCAGGGAGATGGCCCAACTTCCGGCCATACCCGATTCTCTGCTCCATCAGGAAAGCCGGAATCTTCCCTTCGGCCGCCAGCGCCTGCACCACGGTCGCCCTTCCCCGCGCCTCATTCGCTAACACTACGGAGAGTGCCCGCGACGGGTCGAACGTGGTCTGCTCCAACAAAGCCTTGAACAGGCCTTCGGCGAGCCGCCCGGGTGGCCCTTCCAGGTACTCGGCCGTCTCCGTGTTGTGCAGCGTCAGGAAGAGGTCGATCGACTTTCCGCCGCGCAGCCAGTTCAGCATCGCCGCACGCTGCGCGGCTGTCTCGGGCATCAGCCGGGCATCGTTCACGTCCCACTTGCGGTTCAGGTCGTATCCATTGCTGTTGAAACGAACTCTTCCCTTCGCCACTCCATCCGGGTCGGCCATCGGGAAAACCTGCCAGCGGACGCCGGCGCGCAGACGCGCATCGCGTAGCAACGCCCGCATCGCGCCGTCCCCCGTCCACGAGCTTCCCGATTCCCAGGCGTGCTGTCGGAACATCAGCCATACCGTGATTCTCGCCTCCGCTTTGCCGATGGTCCACAACAGCAGATCGCGGCCCTCCACGCTCTTGCCGATACGCTGCTCGCGGGCTTCCGGATGGCGCAGCACAGCTTTGCGGAGATTCTCCAGATCGGCGCTCGTGTACGGCGGCGTGTGCGCCACCCAGAAGCGCGCGTGCCGCGGACGGATGCGCAGCCGCAGGCGGGGCTCGGCGTCGTCGAATTCGAAATCGTCCACGTGCTTCCAATTCCTGCCGTCGTAGCTGACCACGGGGGGCGTGTCCCTGGTTATGGCTCCGCGGTTCGGCTGATAGTTGTACTCGCCAGGCAGTCCCAGGATGTCGAACGTCAGGGCCGTCCGCGGGGCTCCGTCCACCCGGAAAAAATACCAGCTCGCCTGGCGGTTGCGGCTGTCCTGGTCGCTCTGGCCCTTGACGAACACGCGGAAGTGATCTGGCGCCACCTTCTCCACGCGGTCAAGGCTGCCGCCGTCGAACTGCCAGCTTACGCCGGCGGCGCCACAGGCGAACGGCAGCGCCAGGCCGATCAGGATATGGACCTTCACCGGAGCTTTTCCATTTCCCAGTGGGCGATGCCGAAAAGCTCGCTGGAGTGCCCGGTGCTCCGGTAGCCGTGGCGTTCGTAGAAGTGGATCGCGCCTTCGCGGGCGTTCAGCACGATGCGCCGCGCCCCCCGTTCCCAGGCGCGCTCTTCCAGTTCGCCAAGGATGGCACTGCCCACGCCCTGGCCTTTGAATCCATCTTCCACTGCCATGTAGCGCACTTGCGCGGCGTCGGCGGTGAGGAAGTGGAGGCGTCCCACGCCCACCAGTTGGTCGCCGCTGAAGGCCATCAGGTGGTGGGCGGTGTCTTCGTGTTCGTCGCGGGCGGTTTCTCTCTGCGCGGTCCACGGCTCGCGCAGGATACGCCAGCGCAGGTCGTAGTACAATCCGAAATCCACGCCGGAGCGTGGTTCGCGAATCAGCAGGCTTTCGGAACAGTTGCTCAATGCTTTGGTCTTATCTTAGTACACCATTTCAGAAGTTCACCAGCGCCTCGGGATGCCACTCCGTTCCGAGCCGCGGCCGCGCACCATCCGGGGAGTGGAAAGTCCAGGGCCGCGCACCGAACTTGTTTTGAGGCTTTTTTCCGCGCTTCCTCTGCGCTCTCCTCGTCTCTGCGGAGACGTCGAGTTCTTGTCCGAGTCCGGCTTCGCCGCGGGGCACCCTCTGGGTCGGGAGCGGTGTCCCGGAACACAAAACCGCATCTGCGGGACGGTGTAATCAGTTCAATCGGAGTCGCAATTTCATTGGCGCACGGTGAGCGTAAGATAGCGGACGTCGGCTACCTGCTTACCGGGAATCTCCGTCGCCCGCAGCGTCAGTTTGCCGCGGCCCTTGGCGAGGCGGATCACGCCGGCGGGCATCGGCTTGAAATCCTTCACGTAGCTTTCGATCCGTGGAACCCGGTCGAACTCCGCGCCCACGAGCGGCGGATCGTTCGCCTGCTCCACCTTCGATTGCACGCGCGCGCCGTTGAAGCTCAGCTCGATTGTGGAGCCGGTGTCCTCCCGCGGGCACGTGAAGTAGAGGCGGGCATCGTAGGCGGCGGTTTGCGCCACCTCAACGTCCCACGTAATCCAATCCTCTTTGCTGGTCCAGTTGGTGAAGAATGAGCTGTTGGGATGCACCGAACTGCGCCGAATCCCTCCGCCCGGAACTCCGTCGCGCGCCGGCAACTGCGTGGTCTTGGAGTAGCCCACCGTGAACGGACGGTCGTCACCGCCCGCCGGCAGCACCTCCTTTCGCCAGTTGGCGACGGCCTGGCGCAGCTTGTCAGTCACTTCCGGCCTGTCGCCGGAGATGTCTTTTTCCTGGCCGGGGTCGGCCTGCATGTCGAATAGCCGCCCGCCGGCATCCAGCCGGTATTGCTGCGAACGAACACTCACCTGGTTGCCCTGTAGCGAGAAAATCAGGCGGTCCGGCCACGCCGCCTTGCCCAGCAGCAACGGCTTCAGGCTCCTGCCGTCCAGCGGCTTCTTGCCCGTCGGCGGAATACCGGCCAGATCGGTCAAGGTGGGCAGCAGGTCGATGGCCCCGGCAATCTGCGGAATCCTGGCGCCCGGCCGGATGTGCCCCGGCCAACGCATCAGAAAAGGCACACGCAGGCCTCCCTCATCCACCGAACCCTTGCGTCCCTTCATACCGCCGTTCCAGCGCCAACTGGCGGGCCCGTTGTCGCTGAAGTAAACCACAATGGTGTTGTCCGCCAGCTTCAGTTCCTCCAAACGCGTCAGCACGCGGCCCACGTTCCAGTCCAGGTTCTCGCACATGGCCAGCGCCGCGCGCGTCATGGGAACCTCCTCTTGCTGGGGATCCCTGGCTCGCAATTTCGGCTCCAGGTGGGCGAATTTCTCGAAGAAGCCGTCCGCAACCTGCATTGGAGAATGTG
>JAPKZC010000030.1 GCA_026394025.1 Candidatus Solibacter sp. | reverse complement strand
TCGGAATAGCGGTTGTCGATCGTGGGCTTGAAGACCTCCACACGTTTGCGGGCGATCATGGCGCGCCGCAGGCGCCGGATCAGCTCCTCGCTCTTGCCCGAAAACATGGGTCCACAGATGACTTCGATCCAGCCGACGTTGCCAGTGATAATGTCCATACGAATCGCTCAGGATGACACAATGGCGGAGGGATTGTAAAAGGGGCGCTTACTTGATCGACACCTGCACGGGGTTGGCCGTCTGCCCGTCGCCGGTGAGAACGATTGTTACCTTACCCGCGCCAGCCAGCGATCGCGGCAAGGGGCCCACATTGACCTGTTCCACTCCCCCGGGATTGACTCCCGCCGCTAGCCCCTGCGGTCCCCAATAAAGCACCCCGGCGTCCTGCCCGCCAACCGTCACCGCGACCGACTTCGCCTTGGAAATCCCGGTTCCCCACAAGACCAGGTATACCCGGTCGGTAGCCGGTCCCAGATCGATCGGTAGCGCGCGAACCTCGCCGGCGGGGCTCAACTGGTAGACGGATTCAACGGATTGCGACTGGTCGGCTTTCACGCGGACCACGTTGGCAGCCGCCAGGGCCGTGCTCAGATCCAATTGGAAAACCCCGGGCGAGACGGCGGCAATCTGAAGTTGCGCACTGGTGGTGGCGCCGTCTTTCGCTGTGGCGGTGACCGTGGCGATCCCGGGTGCGGCCGCGGCGGGAACCAGGAAGTTCACCTGACCGGGCGAAACAGAGTACAGGGACGCCGCCCACCTTGCACCGGCAGAATCCTGGATGGCGACTGCGGTTCCTGGCGACGCAAGGAACAGTTGTCCCGCCGGCGGTGTCTGCGTGTCCGTCGAAAGCCGTGTGCCGAATGCCGCGGCGATCGATCCCGCGGCCAGTTGTCCCGGAAGGAAACTCGCCGCCGAGACCATGGCCAGCGCCGGAGTGGCCGCGGGCGCAGCCGGTCCGGTAAATGTAACCGTCTGGTATGGATTGCCGGCGCTGTCCCGGGTGACGTCCACCGATTGGACCGCGCCCGGAAAGAAATACGGATGAATGAGCGCCTGATCCACGGGCTTCTGGAACGCGTAGTGCAATTTCGCCGGCTGGCCGTGCAGGTATTGAGCGGTAATGTAGCCCACCAGCACATGTTCGAACGAGTGATAGGCGCTCTTCCAGGCCCAAGCCTTCGGGTAGTCGCGCTGCGGGGTGTTGGCGCCATAGTTGACGCCGTTCCAGACTTCGCCGTACTGAGGGTCCACGAAATACTTGAACCAGTAAGCTGCGGTTTGCGGTAGGTAACGCCCGGCGCGGAGATCGCCCAGCGCCAGCGTGCCGGAGAACTGGTCGAGTTCGGCGTAGATCCACCAGTTCTTGTTCTTGTCCGTCTGGCCGCCGCGGAGGACTCCCTGCGCCCACGAGCCGTCCTCCGGCAGGTAAGCACGGTCGAAAAGCCTGCGCCCGGCGGCTTCCGAGCAGCTGCCCATTCCCCTGTCGCCGAGCATCAATCCGGTCCAGCGCAACATCCACAGAGCCTTGCTGGTGTGCCCGAAGTCCGCTCCGCTGAATGCCAGATCCCGATCCTGCGGCGTATTGGCCGAGGTGAAGAAAAGGTTGTCGCCCGGCGAATAGAAAGTTCCCAGCATCGAGCGTGCCAAGAGCGTCAGCGTTTGCTGCCATTCGGCACGTTGGGGTTCGGGCAGAATCGGCGCCAGCAGAACCAGATAGGTATTCATTTGGTCCAGATCGGCCACCAGTTGCTTCTGGTCGAATCGCTGGGTGCCGTTATTCTCCAGCATCCACTGCATGGTGCCGAGCGTGCGATTGTAATAGCTGCGGGCGATGTAGTCCTTGATGGCGAATATGTCCGGCAGAACCTGGTCATCCCGCGTCAGGTAGTAGTACATGGCGAGTCCCAGCAGACCGTAGCCTAACTCCTGCGGGTTGCGGAATTCGCGCTTCGGTCCCCAGGTGTTTGCGCTCATGTCGAGCAACGTGAACATACCGCCGCCGGAGCGGTCCACGGCGTTCTTGCGGATGTAGTCGATGCCGGCCTTCATGTACCCGAGGTATTTGGGATCGCCGGTCAGATGGTAGGCGACGCCGTATCCGTAGGTTTGCCGCGAAACCGGCACCAGGTATTGGGCGGGAGTCAGGAGGTAGCTGCCCGCGATGGGGGGACAGGGCTTCTTGAAGTCGAGCAGCGAGCCGTCATCGCAGCGGACCGAGGGAAACGAGCCGAGCGGGTCTCCCAACGCGGCGGGCACGGTCCAGAAGGGCAGCAGATCGCCGGTCAAGTGCTGCACCCAGCGGTCTCCGGTGGGGAGCTCGCTGAGATAGGAAGAATCGCCAGTCTGGGCGAATCCGGTTGCCAGGACAACGCCGGTTGCGAACAG
>JAPKZC010001093.1 GCA_026394025.1 Candidatus Solibacter sp. | reverse complement strand
TGAAGGCAGCGCGACAGGCGGTTGCTCATCGAGCCCCAGAGGCAGATCGAACCAGAAGGTGGATCCTTCGCCCGGGCAGCTCTCGACTCCAATGGTCCCTCCCAACAGGTTCACCAGCTGTTTGGAAATGGCCAGGCCCAGTCCCGTGCCGCCATATTTCCGCGTGGTCGAGCCGTCCACCTGACTGAACTTCTCAAACAGCAATCCGATCTTCTCCTGGGGAATCCCCACCCCCGTGTCCCGCACGCAGATCCGCATTTGCGGGTTTCCGGTATGCCGCGCCGTGCATTCCACGGAAACCAGAACATGGCCACGGGATGTGAACTTGATTGCATTGCCGACAAGATTGGTGATCACCTGGCGGATGCGCGCACCGTCTCCGATAAGCTTCCGGGGCGTCCCCGTGGGATATTCCAGGAGCAGGCCGATCTCTTTTTCGCCGGCATTGGAGGCCAGCAGATCGTGGACATCCTCGATGATCTCGCAGAGGTCGAACGGATACCGCTCGATTTCCAACTTGCCGGCCTCGATCTTGGAATAGTCCAGTATTCCGTTGATCAGGCTCAGCAGATCTTCACCCGACCGCCGTACCGTCTCGGCGTAGTCCCGCTGCCCGGGCGTGAGATCCGTGTCCAACAACAAGCCCGTCATGCCAATCACGCCGTTCATCGGAGTGCGGATCTCGTGGCTCATGTTGGCCAAAAACTCCCCCTTTGACTGGTTGGCCTGCTCGGCCCGCTCCGTGGCTTTGGCCAGATCCCGAGTCCGTTCCACTACCGCCGCTTCGAGCCTCGCCCGCTCCGTATGTAGGCGAGTTTCGCGCTGCCTCCACCACCACCAGATGAGGCCGGCAAGCGCCAGGAACAGACCCACCTCAGATTGCCAGGCACGAAACCAGGGCGGAAGAATACGAAACTGCACGACTGCGGAGCGGCTCCACACCCCCGGCTCAGCTTCGCCCTGAACCTCGAACCGATGAGAACCCGGCGGAAGTTCGGCGAAACGCACCTCGCGTGTCTGCGTTTGTACCCACGCATTGGAGCCGGTTCCCATCCGGTATCGGAAGTTCACCGTTCGCCTCTTGTAGGACAGCATCGTGAAACGCAGCGCCACCGAACGGGTCGAGGCATCGAATTCCGTGCTCTGGACCGGCAGATCGTTGCGCAGCACGGAGGTGATCAGCGTTTCGGGCAGGGCGGTTTTCGGCGCGGCCGACGGGAAGAACCGGGCCAGGCCGCCGCTGGTTCCCGCCCAGAAGGTGCCGTCGGCCTCCGCCAGGTACGCGTGCGCGTTGCAGTCGTTCCACACCAGGCCGTCGGAGGTGTCGTATTTCGTCCATCGGCCGCGCTCGAGCACGGCGACGCCGCTGTCGGTGCCTACCCAGTGCCGGCCGCCCGCGTCGAAGAACTGGAAGTATACGACATCGCTGGGCAGGCCGTCGCCGATGGTGAAGTGCCGAAGCCGCGGGTTTCCGCCATTGACTTCGATGCGTGTCATTCCCACGGGCGAGAAGTAGGCAATCCAGAGTG
>JAPKZC010000046.1 GCA_026394025.1 Candidatus Solibacter sp. | reverse complement strand
GGCGGCGGCGGACGCGGCGGAGAAGCGGGTGGGCTCCTGGCGGTTCGCGCCGGCGTTACTGGGGCTGATCGCGGTTGCCTTGGCGGCGCGCACGTGGACGCGGAATACGGATTGGCAGGACGATCTTACGCTGGGGACAGCGGCGGTGGCGGCGTCGCCAGGGAGCTACAAGTCGCACAAGTTGCTGGCGTATGCGCTGCACGAGTCCGACCCGGGTCACGCCAATATCGACGATGTGATTGCGGTTGCGGAAAAGGGGCTGGGGCCGCTCAACGCCCTGCAGGACTGGCGGAATAATGCGGACAGCTACCTGCGCACCGGCGGCTATTACGCGGAGCGGGGCGAGCGTTTGAAGCAGAGGGGCGCTGCGGGGAGCGATGCGGCGGGCAACGTTGCGTACCGGCGGGCATTGGAGTTGCTGCAACGGAGCCGGGCAATCGGGACGGCGCATACGACGGGCGCGGGCGACCCGGCGCGGTTCGGCGGCCTGATGCTGCGCATCTCGGAGGTGCATCGGAGGCTGGGAGATAGCCGGCAGGCGCTGGAGGCGGCGGTGGAAGCGCGGCGCATGGAGCCTGGGAACACGCAGATTCACCACCAGATTGCGGCGGTGTTGCTGGACCAGGGGCGCGCGGACGAGGCGGCGGCGGCGTTGATGGAAGGCGTAATCGTGACCACCGATAACGGACTGCGCAACGAACTGCTGCGGCTTTACCAGGGAGGGCTGGACACATTGGGGTGCGCGACCATGGCGGTGCCGGGAAACACGGCGCTGAATCCGGCGTGCGCCACGGTGCACCGGCATCTGTGCGCGGCGGCGGCGGGGACCATCCGTCTGCGGCTGGAGACGGGGCGCCGGGATCTGGCGGAGGCGATGAAGCAGACCGGGTTGAAGGATTTCGGTTGCACGGCGGAGAGTTTGGAGGCGGGCGGGAAGTAAGGGGCTTACGGCACGTCCGAAGCGCTTGAGCGCGGAATTCTTTGCCACCAAGGACGTCCTTGGTGAAATGGGCCGGCAATTCTGACGACCGCTTTACGCGGACGCACAGAGGAGTCCGAGCTTCGCCCGGACGGACAAGCCGGAGGCTTATCCCACTGGACTTACTTGCCGCCGAAGCGGAAGACGGGGCCCACGCTGAGGCGGAAATTGCTCTGCTTGGTCTTGCTGAAATCGGTTAGATAGAGGCCGGGTTCCACGCGGATGCCGATGAGTTTCGTGAGGCCGACATCCACGGGCACGGCGACCAGCATGGCGAACTTGGTCTGGTTGAAACCGATATAGCCGGCGGCGGACAACTGGGCGGAGGCGGCGGCGCTGGTCTGCTTGTCGAGGTTGACCTGTCCGAAGACGCCGCCGAGCAGGAGTTTGGCGGCTGCCTGCACCTTGCCAGTCTTCACAAAGCGGAACTGCGGACCGGCCAGGTAGCTGTATTCCTTGAAGGTCAGGTTGGGGGCGGTGATGCCGGAGGGCGGCGGCAACGTGCCGAACTGGCCTGCCACTTCCAATCCGGCGCCAAACCAGCGGTTGGCGTAGCCCGCGGCGGAGCCTACCCACCCGTTCATGTTCTGTTTGGGGAGCGTGACCAGCGGATTTGCCTTGGCATATGAGTAGCCGCCGAAAACTTCGGCGGACGCATCCTGGGCTGGGAGGCACTGGGCGGCCACGAACATGAAACAAAGCGAGATGATGATGTATCGGCTAATTTTGGGCATTTCGATTCGAATCTCCTATGCGCCCCTGGGCGCGATATGAACTTTTCATCCGCACAGTAAACAGAATTGGACAGGCCGGGAGGGCCTGTCCCACGTGTTTAGAAGAACAGCTTCATCGCCAACTGCACCAGGCGCGGGAAGTTATTCTGGCTCTTGGGCAGTTGTCCGAAGCCGGCGGAGCTGAAGGTGTTGGTGATCGGGCCGGGACGAATCACGGTGTTGGAGACGTTGAAGGACTCGGCGCGGAACTGGAGGGTATAGCGCTCTCCCCACTTGGTATCCTTGACCACGGCGACGTTGGCCTGGGGGGCCGCCGGGTTCATCACGTTGGAGAAGCGGGGAGGCAACTGGCTGTTGACTGCATTGGTCGGGAAGTTGGCGTAGCACGAAGTATTGTTGTTGTACCAGTGGTCTTCATTCTTGACGAATGCGCCGGTGGCCGGATCTTTGTAGTGAACGTAGTCGCCGCAGAAGTTAATGCCGCCGGGGAGACCGACCAGGTTGCCCTGGATGAAGGTAAAGATCCAATCGGCGCGCCAGCCGCTGACGATCTTGTCGCCGATGCCCTGCACGTTGCCGCCGAAGTGCTTGCCCTTGCCGATGGGCAGGTCCCCCGCGCCGCTGAAGGCGAGCTCGTGGTATGTGTTGGCCGAATCCGGGGCGTAGACCAGGTTGGCGTTCTTGTCTTTATAGTCGTAGAGGTTCAAGGTGCCGGTGGCGCCGTTGGGGCTCAGTTGCAGCACCGCGCCCTGGTTGTAGGCCCAGTTCTGGCCCAGGCAGCAAGTGCTCGAATACTGCTTGCTCCAGGTGTAGGAGGTGACCCAGGTGAGCACGCCGGCACGGTCGCTTCTGGCGCGCTTTTCGAAGCGGACCTGGAAGCCATCGGAGCGGAAGTTGCGGTCCGCCACATCGGCCTGCGTGTAGCCGCTCCACAGCGCGTAGTAGTCCATCAGCGAGGATGCGGCGATGGTGGTGCTGCTGCCGCGGGTCACCGTGGTGGGCAGGATCTGGTAGAACGGGTTGGCCAGCGTGCGGGTGAAGAACGTGGGATCGTTCATCGCCGTCTGCTGGGCGGTATACCCCGCCGCGTTCTGCGGGAACCCGAGGTTCTGGGAATCGCGATCGTACATCGCCCAGTTGCCGGCGAAGGAGACATCAAGCAACATTTCGTGAGGCAACTGCCGCTGTATGCCGAGCGAGTACTGGTAGGTACGCGGGGTCTTCCAGTGTAACGGTGTGCTGGTGGATCCCTGGCCGAGGTTGGCCAATAGTCCGTCGGCGGGGCCTGCCGCCGCGGTCATCCCCTTGGGGAAGGGATTGACGAGGGAGTAGGGGCCCGTCGGCGGACCGCTCTGGCAACCGCCGCCGGAGTACCCGTTGAGGTCGTTGAAACAGGCCGAGGGGAACGGCGAACCGCCCACGTTGAACGAACTGGTGTAGCCGGTGGCCTGGCTAAAGCCGGTCTGCGTGTTGTTATTGGCGGTATCGGATTGATAGAACGTGCCGAAACCACCGCGGACGACCGTCTTCTCATTCAGGCGGTAGGCGAAGCCGATACGCGGCGCGCCGGTAGTGAAGTCGGTGTAGTGGGCGCGACGCGGCATGCCATCCACGCCGGCGAACCGCCACACGCCGTACAGTGCCGGGGGCGGCGCCGGATACGGGTATTTAGGGTTGGTGGCGTCGTAAGTGGCCTTATTGGCCTTCCAGACACCCAGGATCTGGTCACTCTTCGGGTTGACGGTATTGATGTCAAACATCGAACCCATGCGGTTGTAGCGTTCCTTATAGGCAAGTTGGAATTCGTAGCGCAGTCCGATGTTCACGGTCAGCCGCTTGGAGACTTTCCAGTCATCCTGCAGATACCAGCCGAAATAGGGGCGGCTGATGTAGTAGTTGGTGTTGTTGTCGATATTGCCGCCGGTCGGCATGCCCAGCAACAGGCTGGCCACGCCCAGGAACTGGTCGGACTGGTTGATCTGCCGGTCGGTGGCGCGTTGTGTCAAGCCGGAGCCGAAGGTGAAGACGCCGTACGCCTGGCCGGGGTTCACGTTGCCGCGCGCCTCGTAGTTGTACTCGAAGCCCATGTGCAGCGAGTGGGAGCCCTTCGTCACCAACAGGCTGGGGGTGAAGATCCAGCGGTTATACGGCGACCAACTGAAACTGCCGGAGCCGAACAGCGCGCCGGTGTAACCGCCGATGCTGATGTTGGGGAGCACCGAATCCGACACAGTCGGGGCATGGATCATGTTAGTCATGCCGATGGACTGCGCCGAGATGGCGCGTGCCGTGTCGGAATAGCCCGGTGTCAACTGCACGAAGCGGAAGTAGCTTAGCTTCACGTCGAGCACGGAGGTGGCCGAGAGCACGTGCGTGTCGTCCAGATTCAGCCCGGTGAAGGTGCGGTTGTTATCGATGTTGCCTTGCGCCACGGGCTTGGGGAACGTGTTGGTGGAGCGGAACTCGTAACCGTGGAATTCGCTGAACAGGGCGTTGAACCTGTTCTTGGCGCTGAAATTGTGATCCCAGCGCACAATCGGCTGGTTGTACCAGTAACGTCCGGTGTTGGCGGCGTTGACATAGTTGCTGGTGATGCCGGCGGCGCCCTGGCCGGGTGCGTTGGGTGCGGGCAGGTAGGACAGAATCTTGGTGCCGATGGGGCTGATCCGGTTCTGCGGGATCACGTTGCCCGGGAACGGATTGCGCCAGTAGGCGGAACCGCTGGAACCGGCGCACGGCTCTGTGTCCGGCGCGCCGGTGCCCGCGGTGCACGGGTGCGTGGTCAGCGGGTCGTAGACGGACATGTTGTACTTGGAGAAGTTCTGCCCGTTGCGCAGATCGAGCGGCACGGCCTGCTGACCGGCGCCGGGGAACGGGATGACTTCCTGCCAGCCTTCGAAGCTCATGAAGATGAAGTCTTTTTCCTTACGGATGGGACCGCCGAAGGTGCCGCCGAACTGGTTCTGCTGGTGGTTGCCTTTCTTGGCGCCGGCATAGTTGTTGCCAAAATTGTTGGCATCGAGAACGGCATTGCGGAAGTAGTCGTAGACCGTGCCGTGCCAGGCGCTGCTACCACCCTTGATTACGGTGTTCACCACGCCGCCGGCCTCGTGGCCGTACTGCGCGTCGTAGACGGTGGTCATGGCGCTGAATTCCTGAATCGCGTCCACGCTGGGGGCGAACTCCCACTGGCTGCCGTTATCGCTGATCGCGGTGCCGTTCATCATGAAGACGTTGTTGCCATTGCCGCCGCGGGCGCCGTTGAACTTGTAACTGCTGTTGACGTCCCAGCCGCGCGTGCCGCTGAAACCAGACGCGCCGAACTGCTCCTGGGTGAAGATCACGCCCGGGGTGAGAGAGAGCAGCATGTAGCTCTGGCGACCGTTGAGCGGGTATTCCTGCGTCTTGGTGGGGTCGAACACCAGACCGCGCGATGCATCGGCGCTCTGAATCTGTTCCTGCTGGCCGGTGACGGTGATTTCCTGGGTCATCTGGCCAACGGTCAGGCGGACCGGCAGATTCAGCTTCTGGCCCACGTTAAGGGTGATGCGGTCGCGCTTCAGCGTTTGGAAGCCGCTGGCGGTGATCTCAATGGTGTAGACGCCGGGGTCGAGCAGCGGAATGGTGTACAGGCCATCGCTGGACGTCTTGGTTTCACCGGTTGCGTTGGTGGCGGTGTTGACGGCTTTCACCGTGGCGTTGGGAATCGCGCCTCCGCTGGGGTCCGTGACCGTGCCACTGAGGGTGGCGCGGAACTCCTGGGCATAGAGCCCGGCGGACAGGACAAGAAGCGCGAGAACAATTCGCTTGGTCATTTAGTTAGCCTTTCTAATCTGCCAGAGTCTGGTCCCGTAATCGAGCAGCGGAACCAAAACTCTGAAAACCATGCTGATCGTAACTGATATACCGACAGAAATCCAGGCATTTTCGTTGAAATAACGTGGCTTAGAGGGCTTTCTAATTGCAGAGAAGCAGCTATGAAATTCGGGAGAGTCCAGGACACGGAAAACTCATGGAATACCGGCGGGGCGGTATTGTCCCGCCAGGAGGCAATCCCGATTCTCATAGTCGAAGATTTGTACAGATACTTTACAATTGCGAGCGGCAGGGGGTCTGGCGGGCGGACAAGAAAAAGCCGGCCGCGACACCTTGCGGCGTGGCGGCCGGGATTGGGGAGGCGATAAACGGAGATTCGGGACTACATCTCGAAGCCGAGGCCGACCATGGGGACGAATTCATGGAGCAGTGTGCCATACTTCGTGCCCGGCGCCGGAGTAATGATTTCCTTGGGGAACGCCGTGATGTAGTCGCGGAATTCGGTGCGCAGGAAGACCTTCCTGGTGAGGGCGAACTTGATGCCGCCGCCGACGCTGGCCATGGGCTTCATGGTCTGCGTCTTGGTAAAGTAGCCGAACTGGCTGAGCGGTTGATAGGCGGCTTCTTTGCCGGTGCCGCGGAAGGCCTTCATGCCGCCGCCAACTGCGGCGAAGAGCTGGACCTTACCGCTGTTCCTGGTCGTTTTGAAGATCACGTCGTAGTGCACGACGTGGGACACGCCGGAGAACGTGGCCTGGCTGCCGCCGCTCTTCAATTTCAGGTTGCTCTGCAGGTAAGCGTAGCGGAACTCGCCGCCGAGGTGTTTGTACTGGCTGTGGCCGACGTATCCGCCGAGGACCGCGCCGGTCTGAAAGCCGGCGGTGGCGGAGCCGATTCCGCCGCTTACCGGCACGCTATTGAGGAAGCCGGCGCCGCCGGCGCCGCCGAATTCCCACTGCTGCGCGGAACTTCTCCGGTGGCTACTTCACAACCCGTACATCGAGCGAAGTGGAGCTGCTCCCCTGTGCGATGACTAGCGGTATGGACAAACCGGGCGGCACCGATTGCGGCACCGCGGCATTGATCTGATAGAGCCCGACGGAACCGGGGACCAGGCCGGCGTACTGCACGTTGAGGGCAACGCCGCCGAGCAGGACGCTGGGCTGTATCACGGCGTTGGGCAGCGGGTCGGAGGGCGCGGGCATACCGGCATCGATGGCCGGGTTGGTGCGGCCCAGGCCGGTAGCCCAGATAACGATGGAATCGCCGGGGTGAACCGGATTGGTGGGGGTGACGAGTTCGCCGTTATCGGCGCGGGTGATGGTGGCGAGGCCGGTTTGCGGTCCGGCGGCGCCGGTGCGGAAGACGCTGGGCGCGGCGGACAGGATGGAGAAATTGAAATTGTCGCTGATGCCGCCCGGCGTGCGCAGGGTCATCTGGGCGTTGCCATCGACGTTGAAGGGCAACTGTCCGTTGATCTGTTGGCCGCTCACAAAGAGCACGGGGACGGCGACGCCGTTGACGGTGAGGCAGCTTTCGGCCAGGGCGGTGGGCAGCGGGATTTCCTTGGTGGCGAGGTTGACCGGGGCCATCTGCTGGCCATAGACGCTGATCAAGCCGCCGGGAGCGACGGGGAGTTTACCATCGGCGGCGTTGACCACGGCAGTGATCTTGGGCGGTGCGACGGCGGCATCGTAGTTCCATGGCAGCACGCTGAAGCCGGAGACGGAGAGCGAGATCACGGCGCTGCGGTCGTAGAGTGGGGCGAGAGAGCGCAGGAAGCTCATGGAGACGTTGGCGCCCGAACCGGAGCCCGTGGGGAAGGTCGCGGTCGCGCCTGCCGTGGCGGAGCCGGTGGCAAGCAGGGGCGCTTCGACGAGGCGCGTGGGCTTGCCGGTAGCGGTACTCTGCGCGGCATCGAAACGTTGAATGATGCCGGGGGCAGACGGCGAGGATGAGGTGGTTCGAAAACCGTTTTGATCGATGAAGGCGAAGCCGGAGGGCGCGCCGGAGGCGGTTTCGAGGACGCCCGCGGGCACCAGCGACGCGTTCAGCAGGGTGTTGCCGACGACGTAGGAGTTATAGCTGGATGCGGCGTAGGCGCCGGAGAGGGCGGCGAAATCCTTGCGCGACACCGTAAAGGTATCGGCGTTGGCATCGTAGAGCATGACGTTGCCGTCGGGCAGGACTGCCAGGATGGCGCCGCCGTTGGGCGCGGGGGCGAGCACGCCGGCGGGGTTCACG
>JAPKZC010000416.1 GCA_026394025.1 Candidatus Solibacter sp. | reverse complement strand
GCATAATATCCACCTCAGCCGAGCCTACAAGGAAGCTCTCGCCTTGTGCATCGGCCGCATCCGCGACCGCTATTCCCTCGCCGCCGGCGTCATCGAGTACCGCCCTGAACTCTGGGCCGGGGAGGAGCAACTGGACCTGTTTCCGCTACAGTGAAGACTGCATGCAACTGGCCGATTTCGATTACCATCTGCCCGAGGAATGCATTGCCCAGGAAGCCCTCGCTGACCGCGCCGCCTCGCGCATGCTGGTGGTCCACCGCCGGGAGGGCCGCTGGGAAGACCGCGTCTTCCGCGACCTTCCGGAGTACCTTCACCCGGGCGATTGCCTGGTCGTCAACGATTCCCGCGTCTTTCCCGCGCGCCTTTTCGGCCACCGCGCCGGAGTCCACGCCCTGCCCATCGGCAAGAACAACCCCAGGGTCCGGGAGCACTTGAGCGGCGTTGCGGAAGTCCTCCTGCTGCGCTCTGTTTCCGCGGACGGCCGCGATTGGCAGGCGCTCGTCCGGCCCGGCCGCAAACTGCCGGTAGGCGAACGCATCGCCTTCGCCGTAGGGCTGGAAGGCGAGATCGTCGCCCGCGGCGAGTTCGGCGAACGCACCGTCCGCTTCCACGGCGATTCGGACCTCTACGCCGCCTTCGACCGCATCGGCCACGTCCCCCTCCCGCCCTACATCAAGCGCGCCGATTCACCCGCCGACCGCGACCGCTATCAAACCGTCTTCGCCCGCGAAAGAGGGTCCGTCGCCGCGCCCACCGCCGGGCTCCACTTCACCCCCGAAGTCCTGGCCCGCTGTCGCCAGGCCGGCGCCGAACAGGCCTTCGTCACCCTCCACGTGGGCCTCGGCACGTTTCAACCCCTGCACGATGAAGTGGTCGAACAGGCGAAGTTGCACAGTGAGCACTATCGCATCACGCCGCCGAACGCCGCCGCCATCAATGCCGCGCAACGTGTATTAGCCGTCGGGACCACCAGTGTCCGTACGCTCGAAACCGCCGCCCGCACCGGCCGGCTCGAAGGCGAAACGGACATCTTTCTATATCCCGGCGCAGCCTTCCTGAAGACCGGCGCCATGCTCACCAACTTCCACCTCCCGCGCACCAGCCTGCTGCTCCTGGTCTGCGCCTTTGCCGGCCAGGACCTCATGCTGGCCGCCTACCGTCATGCCGTAATATCCGAGTATCGCTTTTACTCCTACGGCGATTGCATGCTGATTCTGTGACGCGAATGAAGTGCGTTTCTCTCCGTGTCGCCGCGACTCCGCGTCAAGCAGCGGCCCTCAGGCGGGTGTGCGGGATTTACGGAAATGTCGGCCTGGGCGTGCACGGCGCTCCACATCTATGTCGCGCACCCCCCCCAGGCCCTGGATGCTCTTCCTGCGGTCCGCCTACGCCGTGCCCGTTTTAATTGGAATCACCGTCGCCGCCGGCGGCTCGATCAGCTGCAACACCCGCTCCAGTTCCTTCTCCTGTAGCGGCTTGGGCAGCACGAACCGCCCGTCGCCTTCGAAGTCCGCCGAAAGCTCGGCATCGTAGCCGTCGGAGAGCAGGACGAACCCGCCCACCCGTGAATGCATCCGCTCGGAGAGTTCCACCCAGTTCAAACCCGGCGCATGCAGTGAGCAAAACGCTGCGTCGAATCGCATGCGCTGCGCCAGGTCCAATCCCGTATCCGAGTTCGTCACCGGCACCACACGGAAACCACGCCCGGCCAGCAACACCAGCAACTGCCGCTGCGCCGCCTCGTCGGGTTCAATCACCAGCGCCGTCATCTGCCGCGACGAATCGCGCGCCGCCGAACCGTTGGCCGAACCCGGCGCCGCGCGTTCCTTCACCATCGCCGGCAGTTCCACTTCGAACCGCGGGTCGGCGCTGCCTTTTTCGATCAGCCGCACCTCGCCCCCGTGGCCCGCGATCACGCTGCGCGTCACCCCCAGCACCGCCGCCATATCCTCCGGCTTGCGCAACTCCGAGGGCGAGGTGAAGGAGATCTCCACCAGTAGCCGCTTGGCCAGCATGCTGGTGCGGATAGTGATCGATTTCTGTTCCGCCCCCGCTAACGATTGCTCCGCCTGCACAAACAGATTGAGAAACACCTGCTCCAACTGCCCCTGCGAGCCGCGCACGAAGAGCGATTCGCGCGACGTCAGGTCGCGCACGCGGATTCCGGTCGCCTTCCAGTCGCCTTCGCGGAATTCGATCAGCGTGCGCAGCATCGCGCTGATGTCCACCGGGCGCGACTCCACCTGTTCGGCCGCGGCGAACGAAACCAGCCGCGAAACCATGGAGGTTGCCTTCGCCGCTTCCGCCGCGATGGCCGCAACCTCCCGCTCCGCCGATCCCCCGTGCGCCTTCTCCAGCGCCTTGTGGGCGACAACGGCGTTTGCAGTTCGTGCACAACACCCGAAATCAGCCGTCCCACCGCCGCCATCTTCTCCGTACGGAAGAGCTGCTCCTGCACGGCGCGCTGGTCCAGCAGCCGGATCGCCACCCCGATCTGGTTACCCAGATGCTGTGCGAGCGCCTGCTCATCGGCGGTGAAATCGCGCACCCGGTCGTCCTGGTCCAGTTCCAACACTCCAACCACTTCGCGCTGCGCGATCATCGGCACGAACAGCAGGCTCTTAGGTGAGCGGTCCCCGGTCTGGGCGGCCACCGGGAACGGGCTCCGGTCGATGTCCGGAATCACCAGCAGCGTGCGGTAATGGAAACACGCCACCGCACCCGCCGGCGTGCCGCCCGGCGGCGACGAAAGCGATATCGCCTCCGATTCCACGCCCTCGTCCTCAATCGGGTCCAGCGTCTTCGCGGTGCGGTTGTGCACGTAGAGGTGCACTCGCGTCACCCCGATGATGCCCGGCAGCGCCTCCGATATGCGTTTCAGAATCGTCGCCGCCGAGGAAGCGCTCAGAATCTCCTCGCCCAGTTTAAACGTTCGCCGTAACCGCCGCCGTTGCCCCCGCAATCGGCGCTCGCGGCTCCAAAGGAACAAACCGACCAGCAGGATCACCGTGACACCGCTGATGATGACCGGCTGCGGCACGGTCGCCGACCGCTCGATCAGCATCACGTCACCGATGCCTGCCACCAGCAGTTCGTATGCCGCGTTATAGGGCGTGGTGGGGCAGTATTGAAGCGCGATCCCGGTCACCCGGACCGTGTCTCCCTTGCGAATCGACTCCAGCGGCGCTTTGGCCGCGCCCGGCGCGCGGGGGATGAACAGCTTGTACGGTTCCTTGTTCCCGGGCAGCTCAATGACCGCGCCCCCCGTGTTGTAGCGTGGTGTTTCCAGCACCGTGCCCTGGGTGCGCACCAACTCTCCCAGGTGCGCCGTGTTCTCCAATTCCCGAACGGCCAGGTCCTTCGGCTGCGGCGGCGCCTGGTGTCCGAGCAGGGTTATCTTTTCCGGCGCCAGCATCGTCGTCCCGTACATCACGACTGTCCCCTGGACTTCGATTTCCTCCCCCGGATGGTAGTGGTCCAGCGAAGAGTCCGGCACCGGAAGTTTCAGCACGCCGCCATTGCGGCCATCCTGGATGGCCAGCGTGCTGTACTCGCGAAAGTGGAAGGCGGGCGCCGAAACCACACCCCGCACAATCACCTTCTGCCCGGCGTATGCCGCTGCGTAATCGGGCCCCGCGCGGAGCCCGAGCTGGGCCAGCGAGATGCGGGTCTGGGCACCCAAAGGAATCGCGGCCAGCGCCAGGCACACGCCCACCGCGGCGCCGCGCCAGCGCGTTAGAAGCGTCGCATCTGCGCTTGCAGCCATGGCTCCAAATCCCTGCTGAGGAAATTATCGATGGTTAAGATGGTTCCTGGCAAGTTAACGTACGTAGTACAAAGGCCGATAACCCGCATACCTGCCGCCACGGCGGCGGCCGCCCCGGAGTGAGAGTCCTCGAAAACAATGCAGTCTGCCGGCTCGGTTTCTAGCAATTCCGCCGCCCGCAGGTACAACTCGGGATGGGGTTTCGGGCTGTGCACCTGGTGGCCGTCCACCACCGCGCGGAAATAGGGACGCAGTCCGGTTTCTTCCAGCACTAACGCCACGCTCTCCGGTGCGGCGTTGCTTGCCACCCCCATCGGCAGATCGCGGTGCCGCTCCAGGAAGGCGCGCAGGCCCGGCACCAGCAACTCTTCGGTCCGCCCGGCCATCATCTCCCGGTCCAACCGCTCCTTGGCCTGTCCGCGCGCGTCCACCTCCTCCACTGTCATTTCGTCGCCATAGAAATCGCGCAAGATCTGGTCGTTCCGCCTGCCGTACATGCGCTGGTGCATCGCCTCGGTGGTTTCCAGGCCGTAGCGCCGGTTGAATGCCGTCCAAGACTCGCGATGCATCGCGTTGGAATCGACAATCACTCCGTCCATGTCGAAAATCAACGCGATCATTCCGGCGCTCCGCGCAGATTCGCCTGGAGCCAATTTAGGTAGTTCTCCGCCCCAGCCACCACCGGCAGGGCCAGCAGTTCCGGAACTTCGTAGGGGTGCAACTTATCCATCTCGGCACGCAGCGCGGGGAACAGGTCCCGTGAAGACTTCACGATCAGCAGAAACTCGGCGCCGGAATCCACCTCCCCCTTCCAGCGATAGAAACTACGCACGCCTGGCACCACGCTGACGC
>JAPKZC010000962.1:4429-11622 GCA_026394025.1 Candidatus Solibacter sp. | reverse complement strand
TGGCGGGGCAATGAGAAGCGCCCCATGCTCCAGCGCATATACGGAGTCGCTTTCGCCAGGAGCGTAGACCTGGAGGAATACCTCAATAGGATGGCCGAAGCTGCCAAGCGCGATCACAGGAAGCTCGGCAAGGAGCTCGACCTTTTCAGCATCCAGGAACTCGCCGGACCCGGACTCATCTTCTTTCATCCCAAGGGAGGAATCATCCGCAAACAGCTCGAAGACTGGATGCGCGATCAGTACCTGAAGCGCGGTTACTCGCTGGTCTACACCCCCCACGTGGCGCGCATCGACCTTTGGAAGACCTCCGGGCACGCCAATTTTTACGCGCAGAACATGTTCACGCCCATCACGCTGGACGACGCCGAGTACCAGCTCAAGCCGATGAACTGCCCGTTCCACATCCTGATCTATGCCGACCGCCAGCGCAGCTACCGCGACCTTCCGGTGCGGCTCGGCGAGCTGGGCACCGTCTACCGCTACGAGCGCTCCGGCGTGCTCAACGGACTCTTCCGCGTCCGCGGTTTCACGCAGGATGACGCGCACATCTTCTGTACCCCGGACCAGATTGAAAACGAAGTGGTGGACTGCCTCCAGTTCGCCATCGATACCCTGACCGCCTACGGCTTCGAGAAGTACGATGCCGAGGTTTCCACTTGGGATGGCGGTATCAGCGGCAAATACGACGGCGCCCCAGAGCAGTGGGCGATGGCCGAAGGCGCCCTGCAACGCGCCTGCGACAAGCTGAAAATCGCCGCCAAAACGATTCCCGACGAAGCCGCCTTCTACGGCCCCAAGATCGACATCAAGCTGGTGGACGCCATCGGCCGCAAGTGGCAGCTTTCCACCGTCCAGTTCGATTTCACCCTGCCCCGCCGCTTCGGCCTGGAGTACATCGCCGAAGACGGCAAGGCCCACCAGCCGCTGATGGTGCACCGCGCCCTGTACGGTTCCATCGAACGCTTCTTTGGCATCCTGATTGAGCACTACGCCGGCGCATTCCCGGTGTGGCTCGCGCCCATTCAGGCGACGGTGCTGCCAATAACGGATCGCCAGGCGGAGTACGCGCGCGGCATCCAGAAGCAGCTCGACGACGCCGGAATCCGCGTCACCGTGGACGATCGCAATGAGAAGGTGAACCTCAAGATCCGCGAAGCCCAGCTACAGAAGATCCCGTACATGCTGGTAGTGGGCGACCGCGAGCAAGAGAATGGCCTGGTTGCGGTCCGCAACCGCAAGCATGCCGACCAGGGGGCGAAATCGGTTCCTGACTTCCTCGCTGAAATCAAGGCGCTGATCGATTCCAAGGCCGTAAGCGAGTAGGGCGGAGCCACGCGAGCCCGTCCCGACCATGTACCCGAACATGTACGCGACCACCGGAGGCACCACCCGTTACATCGACCGCTTCCCGAAATACCGCGACGCCGGCTTCTTCCGCGCCGTCCTCGGACTGAACATATCCAGCCTGGGCATCGGCACCTACCTGGGCGCCGACGACGACACGACCGATCACGCCTACACCGGCGCCCTGCTCGCGGCAGGCGTTGGCGGCATCAACCTGTTCGATTGCGCCATCAACTACCGCAACCAGCGGTCGGAGCGCTCGGTCGGCGCAGCGTTGCGCCAACTGCAACGCGACGAGATCGTGGTCTGCACCAAGGCCGGCTTTCTCACCCCGGGCGCCGTGCCTAGCTTTTTGAAGCCGGAACATGTGGCGGGCGGGATGCACTCCATGGATCCCGATTTTCTGGCCGACCAGATCGACCGCAGCCGCGCCAATCTGGGCGTGGACACAATCGACGTTTTCTACCTGCACAATCCCGAAACCCAGCTCGGTTTTCTTTCCCGCGAGGAATTCGACACTGGGCTCCGCCGCGCCTTCGGCCGCCTGGAACAACTGGTCGCAGAGCACAAGATCCGCTGGTACGGCGCCGCCACCTGGGACGGCTTCCGCGGGGGCGCGCTGAGCCTGCCGCGGCTGGCCGCTCTCGCCCTCGCGGAATGCGGACCGGAGCACCACTTCCGCTTCATCCAGCTTCCGTTCAATCTGGGGATGGTGGAAGCCTTCCTCGGTAGTTCCGAAAGCCTCAATCCCGAAAACGCCAAGCCCGAGAGCGTCCTGCAAGCGGCATCCCGGCTGGGCATCGCGACGATTGCCAGTGCCACGCTCTCGCAGACCCAGGCGCTGGAACACATGCCGAAGTCGCTCGTCGAATTGCTGCCCGGCCTGACCAACGCGCAGCGCGCGATTCAGTTCACCCGCTCCACCCCCGGCATCGCGTCCGCGCTGGTGGGGATGGGCCGCCGCGAACACGTGCTCGAAAACCTCGGCGTGGCGCCGGTCCCTCCGGCCACGTACGAACAGTATCTCCGCCTGTACCAGTGATGACCGAAATCGTTGTCGGCGACGATCTCGGGCAACTCGACGCCGCCATCCAGGCGCTCCCCGACCGGCCAGCGGTCTTCCTGCTCTGGGCCAACACGGGCGAGCCCTACCTTTCCCGAACCGGAGTGCTGCGGCGCCGGCTGCGGCGCCTGCTCACCGAACGTGAGCGGCCCTCGCGATTGCTGAACCTGCGGCACACCGTGGCACGCATCGAATACCGCCTGACCGGGTCGGCGTTCGAATCTTCCATCCTGTTCTACGAACAGGCGCGCCGCCATTTTCCCCACACGTACCTGCGCCTGATGAAGCTGCGCATGCCACCCTACGTGAAGCTGGTGCTGAATAACGAATTCCCGCGCAGCCACATTACCACCCATCTCACGCGCACCGCGGGCCTGTATTTCGGACCGTTCCGCTCCCGCGTTTCCGCGGAGCGCTTCGAGGCGCAGTTCCTGGACCTCTTCCAGATGCGCCGCTGCCAGGAGGACCTTTCGCCCTCGCCCGCCCACCCCGGCTGCATCTATGGCGAGATGGCGATGTGCCTGCGCCCCTGCCAACAGGTGGTGGGCGCGGCGGAGTACGCCACCGAAATCGGGCGCGTCGCCGAATTCCTGCGCACCGGCGGGCGGTCGTTGCTGGAAACCATCGGACACTCGCGCGATCGCCTGAGCCAGGAGATGCTGTTCGAGGATGCCGCGCGGCAGCACAAGCGATTCGAAAAGGTGCAGGACGTGCTGCGCCTGCGCGACGAGTTGGCGTGCGATGTGGACCACCTGAACGGCGTCGGGATCACGCCTTCGCTGGCGCACGACGCCGTCGAGATGTGGTTTGTGCGCGACGGCGCCTGGTGCGCCCCCAAGCGCTTCGGGTTTGAGGTGCTCGAAGGCAAACCCGTCTCGCTCGACCGCCAGTTGCGCAACACGTTCGCCACCGTCACATCTGGAAAGCTCACCGTGCGCGAGCGCCGGGAGTATCTCGCGCTGCTGGCACGCTGGTACTATTCGACGTGGCGTGAAGGTGAATGGCTGAGCTTCGATAGCTACGGCGAGATTCCCTACCGTAAACTGGTCAACGCGGTTTCCCGCGTGGCGCGGCGCGATAGCGGAATATAATGTGAAGACAATCACCGGAGATCGACTATGAAAGAATGGGGCTTCGCACAAAATCACCCGGACGAAGAATTGGCGCAGGTTCACCTGTTTTCAATGAAAAAACAGCAGTCAAGCGGCGAGATCGAGTTCACGATCACCGTGAAGGAGTTCATTACACCCAAGGAGCCGACCATGCATTTCTTCGCGCAGGCCGATAAGGAGACCAACCAGCACACGGCCGCCTATCGTCCTTGCGGGTGGGGGAAAACCATGCTCGAGGCTCTGGCGGAGTGTGTACGCTCCATCAATCGTTTCCCCTATGAAGGGAAGTGAGTGAGAGAACATGCAGCGAGATGGAAAGCAGATGATCTCGATCTGGATCTTTATCGGCTTCCTGTTGATTGCGTATGGGGCTCTGATTATGGGTCAAGGGATGTGGGAACTGTTCGTCCCGCCGGCGAAGCCGGTAGTCCTGGCCGAGTTGCGCGCGGGCATCTGGTGGGGCTCTCTGATATTGATCCTGGGCGCGGTTTTCGTCGGCACGAATTCGAGGTGGTAGCGGTCGAACGCGAGCCTGCTATGCGTCCAGGTGATCGCGGAAGTAGGCGTCGAGAGCGATCTTGTTCTTCTCCGAGAGCTCGCCGGACATCTTCTTCATCTCCGGCAGGGGTAGCGGTTTAAAGGCTTTGGCTGCCGCTACGTTCTGTTCGATGTGTTCTCGCTTGGGCATGCCGATGACGGCGGCGGCCACGGGCAGGGACATGGAATAGTGAATCAGCTTGTCGGGGGATGCCTGACCCACCAGCACGTCTGCCGCGAAGATCTTCATAGCGGTGACACCCATCTTCTTGCGCAGCGCGACGGGGAGCGCAACGGTTTCGAAACTGGGTAGAGCGCCTTTCTCCTGGCTGCGCATGGCGGCGTTGAGCGCCATCTGGGTGCAATCGAAATCGTGGCGTTCCAGCGCGGTCTTCAGAACGTCCGGGAAGGCGTGGCAGGTGATGCCGATGAAGCGCGCCATCTTCTGTTCCTTGGCTTTCATGGCCGCTTCATAGGCGCCGCCCTTGGCCGAGACGGCGGCCAGATCGTCGGGGCCCAGTAGTGCGTGAATGTGCAACAGGTCAACCTGATCCACCTGGAGGCGCTTGAGGCTGACCTCCAGCGTGCGCATGAAATCGTCGTACTTGCGGGGGCCGATTTTACTGGCCAGCCAGAGTCCCTTGCGGCCGCGCTGCTTGAGCACCTTGCCGATCCACAACTGGCTTTCGCCGTTCTTGCCGTAACTGTCGGCAGTATCGATGTACGTGATGCCGAGATCGAGCGCGCGATTCAACGCGGCGATACCCGGCTCTTCCCCATAGCTGACCAGGCGACTGCCGCCGCCGAAGGCCAGGATGGAGACTTGCGCGCCGGTGCGGCCCAACGGGCGCATCGGCATGCCGGTGGCGGAGACCAGCGGCGCGGCTACCGCGCCGAGCGCGGCGGTTCCTAGAAAATCACGACGGGAGATGCCCATAACGAGAAGACTATCATGCTTCGCCGAGAGAATGCAGATCTCAGCACGCCGCGGCGAGGGTGCTTAACCGAAATGGGGGAAACTAATTCCTGGCAACTGTTCCCCAACAGGGTGAAGCCGGAACCAACAGGAATGCGATTTGGATGCCGGGTGTTTGCCGATGGTTACAGCCGCACCGTGCGCCGTCCTTACACGCGGAAGCCCACGGAGGTCCGCGGCTTGCAACCGAGCGTGCTCCGCGTTACCATCCGGGCGCCATGCAAAGACGCGACTTCTTCCTGAGTTCCATTGCTCTTCCTCTGATTGGCGAGCTTCCGATGCTTGCACAGGGGCCGGCTATCAGCAGTGACCAATTCCGCAAGGCGTTCCTAGAGAAGTTCCCGTGGACCGAAATGTGCACCACTGCCGAGGATGCCATGATGCTGCGCATCCTCATTGAGAGCCATGGCGCCAAGCGGGGCGTCGAGGTCGGTGGCAATGTAGGATACGGCGCCATCGGAATGGGCATCGGGTTTGAGAGAACCGGCGGCCATCTTTACTCGGTGGAAATCGACCCGGCGAATGTCCGGACCGCAAGAAAGAACTTGGAGAGCGTTGGCCTGAGCAGCACGGTCACCGTCATCGAAGGAGACGCGCTCAAGGTGCTTCCGACCCTCGAGGGGGGAATCGACTTCGTGTTCATCGACGCGCTCAAACCGGACTACATGAAGTACTACAAGGCCCTTGAGCCGAAGCTGACCCGGAATGCGGTCGTGGTCGCCGATAACGTCGTGGTCAGCGCCCGGCAAATGCGCGACTTCCTCGAATACATGCAATCCAGCCCCAACTACGACAGCGTCGTCATCAGGGCCTCCCTGCACAAGAACGACGGTATGTTGGTGGCCTTCAAGATCAAGTGAGGCTCAATGCGTAGTTCAATCGCCGTACTCTGCCTGACCCTTGCCTGGGCTCGTCTTCTGCCCGCCAGAACCGTGGTGTTCTGGCAGGAAGGCTTCCCGACGGTGGCGAGCCAGCCGGTTTCGCGCGACGCCCTGGTGAAGGCCCTGGCCGACGTGGACACCGCATTTACCGGCATCGAAGGTCTGAAAAATCCGGCCACGCTGGCCGGAGCCAGTCTGCTGGTGCTGCCCTACGGTTCCTCCGTGCCGGTGGACGCGTGGAGCGCCATTCAAGGATATCTGCGCGCCGGCGGGAATCTGCTGGTGCTCGGCGGTCAGCCGTTCCGGGTTCCCGTGAGCCTCGTCAACGGCAAGTTCGTGCCGGGCATGGCGCAAGACAGCTACTCGCGCGAGTTCGGAATCCAGCATACCTACGCGGCGCCGGAACAGGGCGCGGCGAAGTTTGAGTGGAGGGCCGGGTACTCGTTTCTGCGCGCGTCGGCCATCCGCGCGAACCGCTTTTTCGTGCTGGAGGGCCGCTTCAACGGCCTCGGCTACATGGTGAACTCCGAGGGCCTGCAGGGGGCCGCACCGGTAGTGGTTTCGGACCGCGGCGCGGGCGGCAGGGGCGCGGCGTCAGCGCCCGCAGGTGGAGGCCAGGGCGCAGCGCCGGGCGCTCCAGCGGGTGCGGCAGACGGTGGACGCGGGCCGGCGGCCTCCGGCGGACGCGGCGGTGCGACGGCGACGGCTAACTCGCGCGCAGTGTTGCTCGCCTTCGAACCGGTGGCGGGCTACTGGGAATCGGCCGACGGCATTTCGCTGATTCACGAAACTGCGGCCTATGCGCGCCAGGGCCCCATCACGTTGACGCTGGAGATGCCTTTCTCAACGGTGATGCCGGAGGAGACTCCGCGCGTACTGATCCATCTTCGCGGCGGACGGCGGGAACTTACGGGCGAGGTCAAGGTGGAACTCGTCACTGGGACTACGGTGTTGGAGACGCTGCGCGCGCCTTGCTCAGGAACCACCGTGGATACGGAATTGCCGTTCAGCAAAGCGTACCCGCCCGGCTTCTACATTGTCCGCGGCGTGTGGGAGGAGAACGGGCAGGGCCGCGAGGCGCATCAGAACGGTTTGTGGGTGGAGGACCGGAAACTGCTGAGCACCGGGCCTGCGTTCGGCGTGAAGGGCGATTTCCTCACGCGGGACGGCAAGCCGTTTTTCCCGGTGGGCGCCAACTACTTCTCCACCGAAGCCAGCGGCTGGGATTTCGCCGGACCGCGCAACGCGTGGATCTGGGAACGGGATTTCGCGGAGATGCA
>JAPKZC010000962.1:0-4418 GCA_026394025.1 Candidatus Solibacter sp. | reverse complement strand
CCGCACAGGCGTGTGGTCGCTCAACGCGCGGCAGCTCGACCCCGTCAATAAGGGTGCGACGGAGCGGTTTCTACGGAATCTGGAAGCATTTCTGCTATCCGCGCGGCGGTACAACATCATCGTCAACTGGACGTTTTATGCGTTCATGCCCCAGCCCGTGGACCCGAGCCAGCCACCGCCGGCTCCGGGCGCTGCGCCGGCAACGCCACCGGTTCCAGCCGCGGCGTCAGGCGCCGGGCGCGGCGGACGCGGAGGCGCGCCGCAGGCTCCTCCCCAACCGAACGTGTACATGGACCCGGCATCGGTCAAGACCGAGCTGAACTATGTGCTCTCGATTGTGAACCGCTTCAAGGACCTGCCGTTTCTGTGCTGGGACCTGATCAACGAGCCCAGCTTCGCCAACCCGAACCGCCTGTGGACCGGCAACACTCCCAACGGCGACCAGGCGGAACTGGACCTGTGGCACGCCTGGCTGGCGAAGCAGTACGGTGGCATCGAGGCGCTGGCGTCCGCATGGCGAGTCACCCCCGAATCCTTGGGAAGCTTCGACAGCGTGCCGCTCCCCACCACTACCCAACTCACCTTCGGACGCTATCAGAATGTCGGGATGGTGCGCGCGTCCGACCACAATCTGTTCGCGCAAGAGGGGTTCTCCGGATGGGTGCGGGCCATGGTGACGGCGATTCAGGGCACGGGCAGCAAGCAACTGGTGAACGTCGGGCAGGACGAAGGCGGCGTCACCAACCGGGTGCTGAATCAGTTCTACGCGTCCGCCGGCGTGGCCTTTACCACCAACCACACCTATTGGCAGGATGACGCTCTGCTCTGGGATTCGGTAGCGGCGAAACGTCCGGGCATGCCCAATATCGTGGGAGAGACGGGCTACCAGCCGGTTCGCTCGGCCGATTCCACGTGGCGTTACGACGAGATTACGGGGATGCCGCTAAACGAGAAGAAGATGGTCCTCGGCTTTGCCGCGGGGTCCAGCGGCGCGCTCATATGGGACTGGGACCGAGAAGTGGATTTCGGCACGAAACGCAGCGACGGCTCGGCCAAGACAATACAGACCGCCATGCGCGCGATGGGGCAGTTCGCCGCGAAAGCGGCGCCGTACGCCACCGGTCTGGTGCAGCCGGAGGTGGCCCTGATCTTGCCTCAGTCCTTCCAGCTTTCGATCTATAACAAGAGCGCGCTCGAAGCGCAGCAGCGGGCCGTTCGCGCGCTGTACCACTACGCGCGGGCCGAAGCCTACGCGGTGGGCGAGTACCAGATCGAGACTTTGGGCAATCCCAAGCTGATCATCCTGCCGTCCCCCAAAGGCTTGACCGCCGCCGCGTGGGAAGCCATTCGAGGCAAGGTGAACGACGGCGCCACGCTGCTGATGTCGGGGCCGTTCGACGGGGACCGCCACTTTCATCCCACGGGCCGCAACACGGCGGTGGGCCTGAGCTATGAGACCGGCCCGCTCACCGTCCGGCACGAGTTGCTGAAGTTTCCGGGCGGCGAGGGACGGCTCTCTTACAGCGGCGAAAAGACGACTTATCTGGAGCGCGCGGTACTGCCGGACGAGAGCCTGTGGGTGGAGAAGCCGGTGGGCAAGGGCAGGATCCTGTTTACTCCTCTGCCGCTGGAGTTGAACGACAACGAACAGGCGGTGGGTGACGTGTACAAATACGCGCTGAAAACCGCTGGCGTGGCGCCCACCTATACGACCACACTACAGGACCCCGGAATGCTGATCTGCCCGACGAAATTCCCGCGTTCCACCTTGTACATCCTGGTTTCTGAAACCGGCCAGCAGACAGTGTCTTTCACGGACCAGAAGAGCGGGAAGCAATTCTCCGGCACGCTCGAACCGGGCCGCTCGGCCATGCTGCTGGTAGGCGACGACGGGACGGCGCTGGCGACTTACAACTGGAAGTAGGGGCCAGGCAGGCCGAGCCGCGGCGAGGCGACCTCTTGAGGGAGCGGTCTTCAAGCTGTCAGACGGCTTGTGCGCGCTGGCCGTCCCACGAGTATGTCTTGCCGTAGCGGAGAGCCATCACGCCCAGGAGCGTGGGCAGCGTGGAGTAGAACCCCGTATCAACGCTGACCACCGGATCCTGGCGGCTCTTCACGCAATCCAGGAAATTGCGCACATGCGCGTGGTCGCTGGGGCCGCCGTCATAGCGGAAACTCTGGCTCACCGGCTGGAACGGCGGCGTCGCTGGGGCGCCCCGCCCGCCCGTGGCATTGGGCCGATAGCGGAAGCCGGTGCGATTGACCTGCAGCCAACCGAGGGTTCCGAGGAAATGGTTACCCTGGACGTCGAAATCCGGACTCTGGCGCACGCAGTTGGTGTACGTCATCACGAACTGCGGATACTTCCAGGTCACAGCCATGGAGTCTGGCAACTGCAAGGGCTGCGGCTGGACGCGAGCGTACTGCCCCGACGCACTGCACGTCAGCGGCTCCTGCACGCCCATGTACCAGTGCGCCACGTCGGTCAAGTGGGTTCCCCAATCGAGCAGCGTCCCGCCCGAATAGTCATAGAAGGCGCGCCAGGAGCGCTGCCGCATTGCCGTATAGGGCCGGTGTTCGGCGGGCCCCTGGAAGAGGTCCCAATCCAGGTCCGCGGGCGGCGCCGTGGGCTCGCCTTCGGGCCGCGTGTAGTTGCCCTGGTAAATGCACTCCGCGTGGTAGACCTTGCCGATCATGCCGTCCTGCACCCGTTTGGCGTTCTCTTGGAAGTGGGTCCAGGAGCGTTGCTGGAGGCCGATCTGCACTACCCGTTTGTTGCGGCGGACCGCTTGGCGCATTTTCTGCCCCACTTCGATGCTGTTGGTCAGGGGCTTCTCGCAGTATACGTCCTTGCCGGCCGCGCTGGCCTCGATAATCATGGGCCCATGCCAATGATCGGGCGTAGTGATGAGGATCGCGTCCACGTCCTTGCGGTCGAGCACGCGCCGATAGTCGGCCACCGCGTCGGGGTGGCTCTTGGTCTTCTCGCCCAGCTTGGCTGCCTGCAGGTCGCGCGTGGGCTTGAAGACGTCGCACACCGACACCAGTTCCACATCCGGGAAATCGGTGAAAACTCCGCCGACATAACTGCCGCGGGTGCCGGCGCCGATAATGGCGAGCCGGATTCTGTCATTCGCGCCGATGGCGGAGCGCGAGAGGGCCGCGGTAGCTGCGGTACCGGCCAGGAAACTGCGCCTGCTTTGCATGAGGGTCTCCTTAATTCACCTTCGGATGAGCGGTGGTGCTGCCTTCCGTTCGTTTCATGGTCCACTTGACGGCTTCGAGATACATCTTCTGCACGTCGGGGTTCTCCCAGGCCTCGTTGGTATGGCCGAGGCTGGAATAGAAGACGCGACCCTTGCCGTACATCTTCGACCAGGCAATGGCCTGGTCTTTGTCGGGGCGCGTGGAGGCGATGCCGTATTGCGGGTTGGTGTAGTTGAGCTGCGTCTCGTCCAGTCGCATCAGCACGTTGACTTTGTCGCGCGACCAGCTCTTCGGCGAGTACATTTCGTCGTGCAGGAAGAGGCGCGGGGGGAAGTGCCGCATGGCGGGGAAAGTGGGGTCTTCGACGATCACGGGCGCGTCGAAAGTGCCCCAGGGGTGGGCCTGGAACCAGCCGCCGGCCATTTCGCCGAACTCCGGCCAGTCGTAGTTGGCGTCGTTGGCGGCATGTGCCAACACCAGTCCCTTGCCGTCATCGTGCACGAAAGACAGCAGGGCCTGCTTCTGCTCGTCGTCCAGTTTCCAGTTGCCGGTGGTATTCACGAATGCCACAGCGTCGAACCAGTCGAGGCTGTGGGCTTCGCTCGAAGGCTGCTTCTTGGTGACCCATTCCATATCGGTCTTGATCTCAGTGTCCCAGACCCCCGACTCCTTGCCGAGCTTCCAGAAAGTGGCCACGCCGTTGGAGGTGGAGCCGTGATGATAGCCCCTCGTCATGCCGATCACGAGCAGGTGCTTTTTCGGCACGACCGCCGGCCCCCCGCGTCCGCCAGGCACGGGCGTGCCGCCGCGTCCGCCTTGCGCGCCGCGTCCGGCCGCCGGCGGCGTCTGCGCGCCCTGCGCCGGCGGGGGCGTCTCAGCCAAGACCGCGGCGAGCGAAACCACGCCGACGGCCGTCGTCCACAGCAACATCGATACTCTCCGCATGCAGTCTCCTTTTCGATTGGCAGGCTCATTCTCGCTGGTTTCACATCCCGCGTCAAAGGGGGTGAGTGTGTGTGCCGCGGTCAACCTCCCGGGATGAAATCGGCTACACTAGACCGCAACATTGGAAAAACCTGCGAGGAAACTATGAACCGTCGTGAATTCATGCAGAGTAGTGTTGCCGGGCTGGCGCTGTCGACCGCCCGCGCATATAGCGCCGAGGCTGCCGATTTGCCTGCCAAACGGGTGGGGCTCATCGGTTGCGGCTG
>JAPKZC010000205.1 GCA_026394025.1 Candidatus Solibacter sp. | reverse complement strand
TTGCAGGAGGAAATCGGAAAGGGCCTTCAACAGATCGTCGGCGTCAACGCCGAGGTCCTCGCCTGTGTAGCGAGAGTATTTGATCCACTTCATGGGCGCCTCAGTTATAGCCGCGGCGGAAGTTGGGGCGCTCGCCCTTGCCCTCTTTGCCCTCTTCGCGCTCGCGCTCGCGCTCGCGGTCGCGCGGTTCGCGGCGCGGGGGTTTGTCTTCGGCGGAGAAGCCGCGTTCTTCGTTACGGCTGATGCGGCGGTGGGCGTGCAGCCCTTCGAGGATGAACTCGGCGGCGGCGGCGCGCACGCTATCGGGCTCGTTCGCAGTGAGGCCGAGGGCGTTGGTCTTCTCCATCCGGCCCTGTATGGCGTCCAACTGCTGGACCATGGTGGCGGAATCGACAGCCTCATCGAGCTTAAGCGAGCCGCCGAAATCGAACCACTTGACGACCTGCGAAAAACTGACGCCCTCGAAGTACTCGTTATAGATCTTGCCGACGGCGGTGCGGATGAGTTCGCGGGCCACAGTGTCTCCGCCTTTGAGCTCGCCCTCGTATTCCAGTTCGAGCTTACCGGTGATGGCGGGAAGCGCGGCGTAGATATCGGTGACACGCGGGACGGCGGCATCGTCCTTGCACTTGAGGGCGCGGCGTTCGGCGTTGGAGACCACGTTCTCGAGAACGGAAATGGGGAGGCGCTGGCTGACGCCGGAGCGCTTGTCGATGCGCTTGTCGTCGCGGGCGAGGAAAGCCAGTTGCTCCACCACGCGGCGAATGTAGTCCGGCACCCGGACCTCGATGGGAGAAGGGCGGCGTAGCCAGGCTTCCTGTTGGGTGATGGCGATGCCCTGCTCGAGGACGGCGGAGTAGTGGGTGCGGATCTCGCTACCGATGCGGTCTTTGAGAGGGGTGATGATCTTGCCGCGGGCAGTGTAGTCTTCGGGGTTGGCTGTGAAAATGAGCAGCAGATCGAGCGGCAGGCGGACGGGGTAGCCCTTAATCTGCACGTCGCCTTCCTGCATGATGTTGAAGAGTCCAACCTGGATTTTGCCGGCGAGATCGGGGAGTTCGTTGATGGCAAAAATGCCGCGGTTGGCGCGGGGCAGCAGGCCGTAGTGGACGGTGAGCTCGTCGGAGATATCCTGGCCGCGCCGGGCGGCCTTGATGGGATCGATATCGCCGATCATGTCGGCGATGGTGACGTCCGGGGTGGCCAGCTTTTCGACATAGCGGTGGTCGCGATGGAGCCAGGCGATGGGCGCGTCGCTCGGTTCAGCGTCCACCAGATCGCGGCAGCGGCGGCAGATGGGCGCGTACGGGTGATCGTGAATCTCGCAGCCCGCAAGGTACGGCGTCCACTCGTCAAGCAAGGTGGTGAGTTGCCGGAGGAGACGGGTTTTGGCCTGCCCGCGCAATCCGAGCAGGATGAAATTGTGACGCGAGAGGATGGCGTTTACCACCTGCGGCACCACGGTATCCTCATATCCGATGATGCCGGGAAAGAGCGGATCCCCGCTCTGAATTCGCCGGATCAGGTTCTGGCGGAGTTCGTCTTTGACGCTGCGTCCGGACAGCTGGGCCTCGGAGAAGGAACTGGAGCGAAGCGCGCCGAGGGTACGGGGCAAACTCTGAGTGACCTGGGACACGTAATCCCCCCTTATGTGCCTATGGTAACAGACGACGGG
>JAPKZC010000731.1 GCA_026394025.1 Candidatus Solibacter sp. | reverse complement strand
GCGTGACAGTGTCGGGCACCGGAGTTACGGTGAGCGGCATGGTAGTGGTGAACTCCACCACGATCACGGTCAATTTCACGATCGCAGCCGGCGCAAGCCCAACCGGAAGAACGGTTACGGTGGTGACGCCAATCAGATCCACAAACACAGTAAACTTCTTCGTGCTGTAAGGTAGCGCGGAGCCGGAGTTCCAGTTTCTGGAACTCCGGCCCGCATCACACATTGTTTCTCTTGTTTAAACGTCCGGCGGAATGGGCATCTGGCCATTCCGCCGGTCGTTTACGAATGGGTCGAAGAGGGCCCGCTCGAATTTGATTTCGAGACTGGAAACGCGAGCAACCAAGTTGTACCAGTCTTGTGCAACGTGTTATCTACCGCTATCATTTTGTTCTTATCTGGTGACCCATGAAACGCCTTTCTACGATTGTGGTTATTGTCGTTGGTGTCCTGCTCCTTGGTTTTGCCGCGGGCCGGTTCAGTAACCGGCATACAGGCAACTCCAGTTCGCCGAGCCGTCGAGTACTTTACTACGTTGATCCAATGCACCCGGCATACCGGTCGGATAAGCCAGGAATCGCACCGGACTGCGGAATGGCGCTTGAGCCTGTTTATGAGGGTGAAAGCACATCGCCGGCCGGCTCGCTGAAGGCTGGGGCGGTGGTGCTGAGCCCCGATCAACAGCGTTTGATCGGAATTCGCGGAGCCATCGTCAGCAAGGGTACTGGCGCACGAAAGATTCGCACCACGGGCCGCGTGATTCCAGACGATAACCATCTCTATCGGATCATCGCCGGTGTCGATGGATGGGTGGAGTCTTTTGATAACAACCCTCCCGGCATCCTGGTCAAGAAGGACCAGGTCCTGGCGACTCTTTACAGTCCTGATATCCGTGCTGCTCAGCAGAACTACATCGGCTTTGTTGCGGGTGTGGAGCGGCTGAGACAAGCCAGCCAACCGGGCGATCTGAAAACGATTGAAGCTTCAGCCAGCATCAACGAAGAACAACTGCGCCTGCTTGGCATGGGGGACAAGCAGATCAAACAGATCGCCGCGAAGCACCAGGCCGGCAGTACTCTCGACCTGACTGCGCCCGGTGACGGGATTGTACTGGCCCGAAATGTCTCCGCCCACCAACGATTCGAGAGAGGAACGGAGCTTTATCGCATTGCCGACCTGCAACATGTGTGGATCACAGCGGATGTTCACGATCAGGACGGACAACTACCTCCTGGCACGCGCGCCAAGGTGACAGTTCCCGAGCTGAGAAGAACGATCGAGGCAACGGTGAGTTCGGCCACTCCTCTGTTTGACGAGGCATCGCGGACGCTGAAGCTGCGCCTTGAAGCCGACAACCCGGGATTGCTGCTTCGCCCAGACATGTTTGTCGACGTGGAGTTTGAAGCGAAGACACCTTCAGGTTTGCTGCTTCCCGCGGAGGCAGTGCTGGACAGTGGATTGCGCAAGATCGTGTATGTGGAGACCAGCGATGGTGTCTTTGAACCTCGCGAAGTGGAGATTGCCGGCACCTTTGGCGATCAGGTAGCAATCGCGAAGGGAATCACGGACGGGGACCGGGTTGTGGTCTCCGGGAACTTCCTGCTCGACTCGGAGAGCCGCATGCGTTCGCCATCGCTAAGCACCCAGGCATCGAAGCCGGCAATGAGCCCGTCGACGATGCCGATGAATCGAGGCGCAAAACAGATGAAGGCGAATCAAACGGGCCAGGCTGGAAAAATGCGCGACCCGGTTTGCGGCATGACGCTGGAAGCGGGCGACGTAGCTTTCAAAGAGACGTACAAGGGCAAGATGTACGGCTTCTGTTCCGACTCCTGCCACCAGAAGTTCCTTGCGGACCCCGAAAAGTATACTGGCGAAAAGGGGTCTCACGCCATGATCGTCCAGGATCTGGCGGCCAATAACCATGATTAGAAGGCTGATCGACCTATCGGTTCACAACAAGTACCTTGTCTTCATTCTCGTAGCCGGCGGATGCGCGCTTGGCCTATGGTCGATGCTGCACCTGCCGGTGGACGCAATGCCCGATGTGGGCGATACCCAGGTGATCGTCCTTTCGCGCTGGGACCGAAGCCCCGATATCATCGAGGATCAGGTCACGAATCCGATTGTTACCGCGCTCTCAGGAGCACCGCGGGTCAAGAGCGTGCGAGGCGTTTCGGACTTTGGGTACTCGTATGTCTATGTGATCTTTGAAG
>JAPKZC010000244.1 GCA_026394025.1 Candidatus Solibacter sp. | reverse complement strand
TTACATCGCGCTGGCGTCGCCAAGGCGGAGATCGCCCGCCGGCTCCAGGTCGGGCGCACTTCAGTACGCCGAATCCTGGGCGATTCCTCCCAGAAATAGGTCCTCTCGCCTTCCTTACGCAGGCTTACCGAAAGGACACGATTCATCGTGGGCTTCCTACTTGCTCCTTCGCCTTTGAGGTTTCTTGCGGTCGGCGCGGGTATCAGCAGGTCCACCGCCCCTCACCCATGCGTCGACCTCCGGCAATTTGCACTTCCACAGACGTCCGACGCGATGGGCCGGCAGCCCCTTGTTCTCGATCCAGCGATAGACGGTGTCGACAGCGACACCCAAATGCACGGCGACTTCATTCACTGAATACCAGCGCGACTCGGCTGCCGGAATGCTGTCTGAAATCGACATCGATCGTCTATTGTGACAGAAAGTCGGAAAGGAAGTACATGTTGACAGAGTACAGGGACGAAAGGCCAATCCCCCATCCACGCGTCGCCCCTATCCAAAGTTCTGCCTAACGTTTGCTCACGGGAAGCCGGTCGCCCTCTGAGATTGCCGGTCAAAGGTTGCCTCCGCGGGATGTCAGTTCATTCGATTTGCTCGCTCCTGCAATTCGCGGCAGTGATCCAGAAGCTCATCGAACGGCTCGGCATCATCGAATAATAGGCCATCTTCTACCATCTGGGCGTAGTCGAGCGATAAGCTTTCAAGCGCGTCGTCATGAGGGACAAGCTGAAGCGCTCCGGTGACTGCCGCCTGGTAGTCTATGGCAGCACCATCGGAGTCCTTCTCAGCGAAAAAGATCGCCTTGTGACGGGCCACGGCCAGCGACAGCGCACGATCGGCTATTGCAGTTTTCACGATTCCTGCTCTATCGAGTCGTGTAATGTCATGCCAGTGGCGCGCGAAGCGATTCCCACCGCGGAATTCCCCTTGCACGCAAAACACATGAATTGCTGTGGCTTTCTCCCAAAAAGTTCGTTCCGGACGCATAACGCGCGGATTCGCTGCCGGAAACACGACTCCTGGCAAGTGGTGCGCGGCATCGCAGCGCACAGGGCGCATCTCGCACGGCTCGCCGGTCGAGCGCGCGCCGAATTCGAGCATCACCGTTGGTCGCGTGTACCCTGATCCCTTCGCAACCGGCTCATACTCGATGAATACTTTTTCGCCTTCAGTCGAAAGTCTGGCTGACAGTCTTTGCCCTGATAACGCGCGACTGATCAGGGGCACGACCTGATCGTTAATCCACAGCGGCAGACGCGTACGGATCTCTTTCGTCCAGCGCTTCTCCTGGCTGCGGTTTAAGGGCAGCGGTTCGGCGTCGCCACCAACCAAATCCGGCGCGAGCACCCGGATATCGTAGGTCAGATCCACATCCTCCGAGAATCGCCGGATGATCTGGTACGCCTTGGAGAGCGACGATCCGCCCTTGAATACAAGGTGAGTGGCGAACGGCGCTTGGAAGAGAACCTCAAGAACCCAGACTACCCAAACGTCCTTGTCCAGCAAGTGGATTGGTCGGCCGGATGATGCAGCAGCCACGCCAAGGGCGTCGCGGCGTTCATCCGTAGCCAATTGGAGGAAGAAATCAGCCATTGTGTGCCAGTGCGCTGACCTCCTGGGCCATCCATGTCGGAAGCCTTCCGCGTGCGGCGACGACGGCTCGCAACTCCGATGGTGACAACTTTCGCTGAAGTGTTCGGAGGGCTTCGCTCGCCCGCTTCGGTCCTAGCCATGCAAGCGCTCGAATTGCCGCGCCTGCGGGGCGTCCAGGTAAGACCAATTGCCAGGCTGGAACGTGTCGAAGCTCAACTATCTGAGCACCCAGCATGAGGCGCCGGCTCCGCCCCGAGGTCAGATAAACCTCGCGAACCGGCACCTGAGTTGTTAAGCCGAGCTCATTGGCGGCAGCGGCGCCGTGCGGAGCCACGCTCTCGCCCCGTTGAGCGGCGATGGCTTCGACGACCTTGGACGCCACAGGAGGACGTGCTCCAAAGCGGCTCTCGACGGGCCGAACGTAGACGCCCCGCCCGGCGCGCATCAGGGTCCCGCGCCGGACTAGGCGCGAGAGTGCCTGATCCACAGCGGCACGGCTACCCAGATGCAGCAATTCCTTGGCGACTACTGGAGTGCCTTCGGGCAACCCATTGCCGTGCTCCATGATCCTGGTAGCTAGAACTTCCATATCGCTCTGTCAGAAGTATATCACTGTTTCTGACACCGACCGAGCCACACCCATATCGACCGCCGCCAACTTGAACGCTCTTCGAGGTAAGCCCAGCACGGGACGCGGCGCTCCCTCGATCGCCTCTGGGCTTGTGCTGACGGCAAATCCCCTAGTCGTAGTTGGCGAGGACGTTCTCAAAATGACAGGATGGGCGTAAGATGAGGAGGTTGCGGCAAGATATGCGAAATATGAAACGCGGCATTCTGGGTGGGGGGGTAGGCAGTGTCTGCCCAGGAGATTGGCTTCCCGTTCGACGAACTGTGCAGCAGCGTGGCGACGACCGGGCGCTCCGCGATTATGGGATTGAGTCGTGTCGGCTGCAGACCGAAAGTGCTAACAGATTGCTAACAGGAGATCCGGAAACAGTCGATACCATCAAGTAAATGGAGACCGTATGTGATTGATTCTTCGCAATAACGCTATCCAGCCAGAACCAAGTATTGAACTCATAACCCAAAGGTCGAAGGTTCAAATCCTTCCCCGCAACCAACCCAACTCCCACATTTTCAACGTAACCCACAAGGACTCCTACAGATACAGGCCTACGGTGTCCTTCCGGCGGGGTTGCGTAATGGCGCAGAGTATCGGAAATGTGCGGGGCGCCAGGCCCCGTTCTAGACCGGGTTGGCCGCTTTCGCCAGCTTTCGGGAGCGGAACTTCTTCTGGAGTCCGTGGTTTACCTCGACAGACGAGAATGTTTCCGGATCGAAGGGACCTCGCCACAGCAGCATGTTTTCATGCTCTTCGTGTTCGGGGTCGGTCAGCACCGTGAGATATTCTTGATACCCGTGAGTTCCACCGACGTCTTCTGGAGGGGTGCGGCGCTCGCCGCCGATGCACGTCGGATATGGCGCGGCTGGCTCCGGCAGCAGGATGGCTTCCAGTAGCAGCTCATGCCGCCAGTTGTCACCGAAGTCATACAGATATGCGAACTGCGTCCCCACGCGGGGTGTGCCGGTTCAGCGTGAAGTGGAGAGAGTTCGCTCTCCGTTAGTGAGTATTCCGCCCCTTCGGGGCGGGGATTTTCAAGGCATAAGGGTCTACCGATCCGATGTGTTTTTGGGTAGAGCGCGAAAGGCGAACTTCCG
>JAPKZC010000170.1:12744-14477 GCA_026394025.1 Candidatus Solibacter sp. | reverse complement strand
TTTCCGTGGTGGAGGAAGAAGTCTCTTCGAGCGTGGCCGCCTGCTCCGAAGTGCCCTCCGCCAGCGACTGGCTGGCGGACGCGACCTGGCCAGCCGCGGCGGCTACCTGGCGGGAGCCTTCCAGAAGTTCGGTGGCCGACTGGCGCAGCGACGAGTTCGCACCCCGCACAATTCCCAGCGCCACGGCCGTCACCGCGACTCCAAGGGCTACCAGCAGCAACATGATCCATCGGCTGGAAGCGACCTGATTGCGCGCCGTCTGCCGCTCTTCCTCAATTAGCTTGTTGTTGATCTCAACCAGCTTTGTGCAATCTTCCCCGAGGGCCAGATAGTTGGGCTTGATCTTCTCCAGCAGTACTTTGACCGCTCCATCGGGATTGCCGGCATCGGCCAGTTGCTCCAGTTCCGAGTAGGAACGAAGCCACACGGCAAAGCCTGCCTCCATGTGCGCCATGAGTTGTTTCCCCTCTTCGGTAACCAGTAGGGGCCCGATTTCGGCAAGCACCTTACGGAAAGACTCCGAACTCGCGCGGAAGAGCTGTTTTGACCATGTGATCTCGCTCGAATCCTTGGTGTAGGTGAACAGGAGGACGCTTCGGTTGCCCACCGCCATGTTGGACTTGGCCGTGTTCAGCGTTCCCAATAGCTCGATTGTTCGTAAGGTTTTTCCGGTGGCGTTCTCCAGCGAATCCGCCAGGGATCCCTCCGCGTGGAAGCCGAACCAGACCGTGAGGGCCAGCACGGCCGCGAGCGCGGCAAAGGTGCAGTTGATCTTGGCACCGAAGGTGAGTTTGTCCTTCTTCATCCGAATGATCTCCTCGCGATGCCGGGCTACCGCAGCATCGAGCCTAAGTTGTGCAGGTCCTGAGTGGACAGGACACGTTCGATATCCAGCAGAATCTTGACCTTACCTTTAACCTTGGCCATGCCGAGCAGGTAGCCGCCGGCGAGGTTCAGGACCTCGGAGACGCCATCCACCACAATCCCCATGAGGACCGCGCCTGACTCTCCCTGCACCTGGGTCACGATGATGCAGGTGCGCTGCGTGTATTCGGCCGCGGCCAGGCCAAACTTCAGCCGTAGGTCAATCACGGGGACGACCTTGCCCCGCAGGTTGATCACTCCCTTGATATGTGCCGGCGTCTGGGGTACGGCGGTGATTTCTTGCAGTCCCATGATTTCGCGCACCTTCAGGACGCGGATTCCGAACTCCTCATTGGAGAGTTGAAAGGTCAGGTACTTGCCGGCGCGCGTATCGGATTGCGTGGTGGCGGCATCGTTTCCAGTCATCGTTGTTGACATAGATTGCTCCAGGGAGACGGGCTTCAGATTTCCAGGGCGCACGCTGGATTCGCCCCGTGATGGGCGGCGTGGGATTTTTCGTTGGCGGCCAGGCACATCTTAACCAGCAGCGGATCTTCGTCCCAAAGGAAACGGACGTAGATCCACTCGGTGGTGCCGGCGCTTCGGGTCTTGAAATTGCGCCCGAATACCACGGTTGGGATGCTCAAGCCGAGCGGGCCGAGTTCGTTCTCGAGATCGGTTTTGACGCTGCCGATAATCATGTTGGTGAGTTCGGCGACGGCATCGAGCACGTCTTCATTGACGGCCGAAGCCTCGGTCATGAGCATTGCCGCACAGATACGGCAGGCCATCGCCGGCGAGCAGGTCAGGCTTCCGGTGCCGGCCCAGCTTCCCGCGATGCCAATGAACGAGACTACGCCGTCGGTGGG
>JAPKZC010000170.1:12132-12665 GCA_026394025.1 Candidatus Solibacter sp. | reverse complement strand
CTCTGGTCGACCGGATGAGGGATTCGACAATCGTGGTGTGAAGGTTCATAACGTTGGCGCCGGCGCTAGGATTCCCACCAGCTTCTCCTTGATTTGATCGGCCGTGAACGGCTTGCGGACGTATCCGGCGGCTCCGAGTTTGACCGCTTCGGCGACCTTGGTTTCCCCGCCCTCGGTGGTGATCATCACGACCGGTATGTTACGCCACTGAGAGGAGGCCTTCAGGGAGGCCAATAACTGCAGACCGTCCATCTTCGGCATGTTGATGTCGCTCAGGACCAGATCGATTCGATGCAGTGCCATGAGCGCCAGCGCGTCCTGGCCATCACCTGCCTCGTGGATAGTCTGAATGGCCAAGCCGGTCTGGCGGAGCACCCGCGTCAGAATTTTGCGGATCGCCGCGGAATCATCCACAACCAATACGTCGGAATCCATGTGCCTCCTTACAAGGTATTCATCGGATGGGAACCGGGTTTTCATTAGAACGCTGGGCAGAAAAAACGTAGATGTCTTGAGAAATCCGGCTCGGCGGG
>JAPKZC010000170.1:6949-12125 GCA_026394025.1 Candidatus Solibacter sp. | reverse complement strand
GGTACGGCTAAAGGTTTTCCCGCGCGCCGCCGATTAATGTTCCAGGAGCCTGGAGTGTGAGCAGACAGCTATCGCAGCAGGAAATAGACGCAGCGTTTCAGAATCTGCAGGGCCGCAAGCGCGAGGCCCCCGCGGTGAAATTCGATTTCCGCCGCCCGGACCGCATCCCGAAATCCCAGGTGCGCGCCATCCACCTGCTGCACGACACGTTCGTGCGTAATCTGGTGTCGAGCCTCTCGGCCTATCTGCGCTCCTATCTGACCGTCAACCTGGTGAGCGTGGAGCAGCTATCGTACGCCGAATTCCTGGACGGGCTGCCTTACTGAACCCCAGCCTGGTATTTCCCATCCTCGAGATGCTCCTGGGTGGTACCGGGAAGAGCTCGCTGTCGATCCAACGCGACATCACGGAAATCGAGCAGCGGCTACTGGACGGCCTGTTCCGCATTATTCTGCAGGATCTGCGCGAGGCCTGGAAAGCGGTCACCAATGTGGATTTTGCCATCGAAAGCATGGAGACCGAGCCGCAGTTGCTGCACCTGATGGCGCCCAACGAAGCCGTGGTATCCATCGGCATCGAGGTGCGCATTGGCGATGCGGTGGGGATGATGAACATCGCCCTGCCCTCCATCGTAATCAGGATGATGCGCCAGAAGTTCGACCAGCAATGGTCGGTGCGAAAGACCCATGCCAGCGAGGTGGAGCAGCGCCGGGTACTGCGCGTGCTCCGCCAGGCCACGCTCCGGCTGGAGGCTCGCATGGAGGGGCCGACACTCGCCGTGCGTGACCTGCTGGAGTTGCGCGAGGGCCAATTGTTGATCTTCGATTTTCCCGTGGATCGACCCATCGAGCTGACCGTCAACGGCGCCCACAAGTTCACCGGGCAAGTGGTGAGTACCGGGGTCAAGCGCGCCTGTCTGGTGGAACTGGCGCGGCCGACACCGAGTCAGCGCAGAATCATGGAGGACGGCGACGATCCCGATGGTGCCGGCGCCGACGGGTGAAGCTCGCGCAACGCGTCCAGAAAGGCGCGGCCGCGGCGCCGCCCATTGTCGCGCAACAGGGCGACATGCTGTAGGAAGACCAGTAGGCCCAGCACGTCGGCATCGCGCGTTTTTGTCATGCCCAGTTCCTGCTGTTCGCCGCTCCGGTATTCGGCGAGCGCGCCCTGCACCGTCTCGTAGAGCGCGCCGGCCAGCGGATTGTTGGGACGGCTCTCGTAATAGACGCCGCTTTCGAGCGTGCGGTAAGTGCGGATGAGGCCATCCAGCGCCTCCAGAACATCGCCATCGGCCACGCCCGGAACCTGCATGGCGGTGTGGAATATGGTGACGGAGAGAAATGTGAGCAGCGGCTCGTTGGCACGCAGCAGCTTCTCGGGAACCTGGATGTCGCGGTTGGGAAATTCCTCGGTATTCCGTGCCGGCGCCTTCTCGTGCCTGCGCCACTCCCTGAGGAATTCGAAACACGTTCGGCGCCGCAACACAGGGAGCAAATCTCACCGCGCATGCCCGGGCAGTATCGGCGCGAACGGCGGGTCTGACAAATTGCGCACTCCATTTCCTTAGTATAGAAGGAGGATGATCCGGACCAATCTATTCTTCAAAGTCGAAGTCGAGCACGACCGGGACGAGCAGCCTGATCGCCTGGGGCACGAAATCTGCCGGCAAATCATGAAATTCTATGGGGTACGGGAGGCGGAACTCATCAACTTCACGAAAACCGAGGACTAGCCGCGGGTCCCAGTATCAGTCCCCAGCATCAGTTCATAAGTGCGATGGAAGAACCCGTCGGTCATGCCGGCGATGTAAGCGCACACCACGCGGTGCGCCGGCTCGTCGAGCGCCTGCTGGGCATACGGGTGGGGCAGGCGATCGGGGCTGGCCAGGAAAAAGCGAAACAGTTCGGCGATGCGCGCCATGGAGAGCCGCCGGTCGCTGCCGAGAGCGTCTGAGGCGTAAACCCGGGCGTACAGGAACCGCTTGAGTGCGCGGCTGGTTTCGCCGGCTTCGCGGGTGAATTGGGCCAGGCGCGCCGGCTGAGCGCGCACCTCTTCGAAACCCGCCGCGCCGCTGGCTTCGGCGGCCGTCACGGTGCCTTCGATCAGGCCGGAGACCAGCAGGTCGATCAACTGACGCAGCGCTTCGTGGAAGCGCTCACGCTCGGTCGCGCCGGGGAACTGAGTTTCCACAACTTCGTGAATTTCACGATATTGGGGCACGGCTTCGGCCACGTCTTCGGAGGCGATCAGGCCGGCGGACCAGGCGTCGTCGAGGTCGGCAGTATTGTACGCCACCTCGTCGGCCGGGTCGATCAGTTGCGCTTCCAGCGGCGGGCGCAGTCCGGGCAGGTAGCCGTCCAATTGGGCGCTCTCGCCGGCGCCAAAATCGTGGGAGTGTTTGACGATCCCTTCGCGAACTTCAAAGCTCAGGTTCAATCCGGGAAAGCGGGCGTGGCGCTGTTCGAAGCTTTCGACGATCCGCAGGGCGTGCAGGTTGTGGTCGAATCGCTCGCCGAAACGCTCCATTTCGCCGTTCAACGCCTCCTCTCCGGCATGGGCGAACGGGGGGTGGCCGATATCGTGGGCCAGTGCCAGGGCTTCGGTGAGATCCTCGTCCAGGCGCAGGACGTTGGCCAAGGTGCGCGCGATCTGCGCGACTTCGATGGTGTGGGTGAGGCGGTTGCGGAAATGGTCGCAAAGGCCGGGAGTGAAAACCTGGGTCTTGGCCTCCAGGCGGCGGAACGCACGGGAATGAACCACGCGGTCGCGGTCGCGCTGGAACGCATTACGGTAGGGGTGTTCGGGTTCGGGGTATTGCCGTCCCTGGCTTCGCTCTACCGGAAATCGCAGCCGCGCCAGCATGAAAAAGCGGCGGCTACTGTGAGATTTCCGACAGCAGCGTGAGCGCCACCTGTCCCACGTTGCCTGGCCGGTTGCGCAACGGGTCCAGCAACTTGCGTGCCTCCGCCGGCTTCTTCGGCGCCAGGAAACGAGCCAGCGAAACCGTGGCCTGTTCCGAAGAGACGAAAACCGTCGGGTTCGCGATCAGATCGCGCAGCACTTTCTCACCCTGGTCCGCACGGCCGTCGGCGAAGAAGATCTGCGCCAGGGAGAGCTTGGCGAGCGACGCGTATTTCTCGTCGCCCTTCTGCGCCACTTCCTGATATAACTTCTCGGCTTCGGCCAGTTTCCCTTGGTCGGCCTTGATCGAGCCCAAATAATACTGAGCGATCTCGCCCTCCGCGCTGCCCGAGTGTTTGGTCTGCAACTCGGCGAAGACGCGGACCGTTTCCTGGTCCTTGGCTTCCTGCGAGGGGAAGGCCAGTCCGCCGTTGCCGGATTGGCCGACCGGCGCTTCCTGGACCCGAATCGCGGTCGCCAGCGCCTGCTGCCGGGCTTTGTGCTGCCCCCGTTGGTAGTAGGTGTAGCCGGCGATCAGCACAACCACGCCGATCGCAATCGCGCCGTACTTGACGGCCTCGCTCTTGTGATGCTCAAAGAACGAGATGCCGTGTCCCACTTCCAGGGCGAACTTATCGGATTTTAATTCCTTGCGCGTAATTCTGGACACGAAGACCTCAGGATGTTATTGGAAGCTCCATCTTAGCACGGGCGCCTCCCCGAGCGGATGGCCATGGCGGTCGTGCCGCCGGTTGCGCCACGGTCAGGCCACCCGCTGCCCGGTTTCGCGGGTATCGTAGGCACACAGGGTCTCGAGTTCGCGACGCAACGCTGCCTGGCACAGCGTATCGAGAAGGCGTTGGACCGGGGCCAGATCCAGATGCTCGCGGCGGATCACCAGGTCGTAGCGTTCGCTGGAGAGCGCAATAAAATCCAGGCCGAAGGCGCGCGCGGCGGAACCGGTGGCGACACAGCAATCGGCCAGCCCGGCATAGACCCGCCATGCCGCCGCAAGGTGGCCGGCCGCCGGGGTATCGTTGTATCCGGCCACACTCCGCCTCGCAATGCCCGCCGCTTTCAACCGCGCGTCCAGCAATTGCCGGCTTCCCGAACCCTTTTCCCGATTGGCCAACCGCACTCCGCGACGGGCCAGGTGCTCCACCGCGCGGATCCGCTTGGGATTCCCGCGGCCCACCGCCAGCCCCTGCTCCCAGATGACGAAGGAGAAGACCGCGGTTCGGCCCTTTGGGAACTGCGCGACCGGCGCATCTCCGCCCGCCGGGTTTTGCAGGTGTGTGCCGGCCACGTGCACCAGTCCGTCTTTGAGCAAGTCGAGGGCGGTGGAACTGTTGACCGGCGCGCTGACCAGCCGGGTCTGGGCGTGGTCCAAGTGCCGGGCGAGTACGCTGCTGGCCGGGTCGCAGCCCGCGATCAGCACGCGGTTCGCGGTTTCTTCGCACAGCAACTGCACCCTGCCGCGCGCCGGATCCACCAGCAGACCGTCGGCCGGCGCCAGGTGCCACGGCACCGGAACCGCGGGCACCGCCACCAACCGGCCGCCCACCCGGCAGAGTTCCAACGGCGTACCGCGGAACCGGTCGCCGCCGCCGATCAGTTCCGCGCGCCTGATCGGCGCCGCGGCGGGGGCATCCGGCTCCAGCCGGAAGAGTTCCTCCACCGTGCTCTCTAACAGGCGCGCCAGCTTGAGCGCGACCGCCGTATTCGGGATGTAGTCGCCGGCTTCCATGGCGTAGATGGTCTGACGGCTGACTCCGGCGGCGCGCGCCAGTTCCGCGGCGGCGATACCGCGCCGCTTGCGGAATTCGGCGAGGCGGCTCTCCACTACCGCCATGACTTCCTCGCTCGACGGTGTGCGCCCGGATCCGCAAGGCGGAGCCTTATGCCACATGGTCCCGGCGTGGTATTGTCTCTTAAGAGTGACATTGTCGTTTATACACTACCACACCGTATTAGAAGCTCGCCCGGAGTGTGAACCGTTGAGTGGCATAAGGCTCCGCCTTGTGCATCCGGGCGCAGCTCGGACGATGCTGGTGTTGTCACTCCTTTGCGCATCATGTGCCCCCCACGCGCCCTCCCGGAAATTAACCGTCGCCGCCGCCGCGGACCTGAATTTCACCCTGCCGGAAATCGCCCGCCAGTTTCACTTCGCCCACCCCGCGATCGAATTGCAGCTCGCCTACGGTTCGTCGGGTAACTTCTTCGCACAGATCGGCAATCGCGCGCCCTTCGACGTGTTTCTCTCCGCCGACGTGGA
>JAPKZC010000170.1:1538-6936 GCA_026394025.1 Candidatus Solibacter sp. | reverse complement strand
CCGCGCAAACTTGCAGCCGCCGGCATTGGGGCGGAGAATTCGTTATTCACCTACGCCGTGGGCCGGCTGGTAGTGTGGGTGCCGGCCGCATCCCCGCTCGATCCGGCAACGGCGCTGCGCCAAGCCTCGGTGAAGCACGTCGCCATCGCCAACCCGCAACACGCTCCCTACGGCCGCGCCGCGCAGGCCGCGTTGCGCTCCCTGGGCCTGTACCAGAGTGTCGAGCCGAAACTCGTGCTCGGCGAGAACGTCGCACAGGCGCTACAGTTTGTGGAAAGCGGCGCCGCCGACGCCGGCATTGTCGCCCTCTCTCTCGCGCTGGCCCCTCCCTTGCATGCCCGCGGGCGCTACTGGGAGATCCCGCTGGGTGCCTATCCGCGCATGGACCAGGGTGGCATTATCCTGAAAGATTCCAGGGCCGCGCGCGATTTCCGTGGGTTCCTGCTTTCCGCTGCCGGGCGGCGCATCTTGAAACAGTACGGCTTTTTCTTGCCGGGAGAGTGATATGGACTGGCAGGCAATCTGGCTCAGCGTGCGGCTCGCCGCTTCCACCACGGCGATTCTGCTGGCTCTCGGTCTGCCCATCGCCTACTGGCTCACGTTTTCCCCGCGGCGATGGAAGTTCCTCGTGGAAGCGCTGGTAGCGCTGCCGCTGGTGCTCCCGCCGACGGTGCTCGGTTTCTACCTGCTGCTGGCCATGGGTCCGCGCAGTCCGCTGGGCGCGCTCTATGCCAGACTCACCGGCGGCATGCTGCCGTTTTCATTCCAGGGCCTTCTGCTGGCCAGCGTACTGTACAGCTTTCCGTTCACCGTGCAGCCGGTGGCCGCCGCGTTTGCCGGTGTGGACCGCAAACTCATTGAAGCTTCCTGGTGCCTTGGTGTGTCGCGCGCCGCCACTTTCCGGCGCGTGGTCGTGCCGCTATCGCTGCCCGGCATCGCCACCGGAGCCATCCTCAGCTTCGCCCACACGCTCGGCGAGTTTGGGGTCGTGCTGATGGTGGGCGGCAACATCTCCGGCGTCACGCGCACGGTTTCCATTTCCATCTACGATTCCGTGCAGGCGCTGAATTACGGTGCGGCGTGGGCCACTTCGCTGTTCCTTCTGTGCGTCTCTTTCACCGTGCTGGCACTCACCTACGCGCTCCAGCGGCGCATCTGGGCGGTATGGCCGATCAACTGATTTGCCAGTGCCGCAAGCGCCTGTCGAAGGCCTTCGAAGTGGAGGCGGACCTCTGCCTGCCGCTCCACCAGGCGCCAGTCACGGTGCTCTTCGGTCCCTCGGGTTCGGGCAAGACTACGCTGCTGCGCATGCTCGCCGGGTTGGAGCGGCCCGATGCCGGATCCATCGTCTTTCGCGAGAGCCCCTGGTTCGACGCCGCGCGCGCCATCCATCTGCCGCCGCGGCAGCGCCGCGCCGGCTTCCTGTTTCAGGACTATGCGTTGTTTCCGCACCCCACGGTGGCGGAGAACGTGGCCTACGCGGCGTCCCGCGAGACCGCCAGCAAGCTGCTCGACGCGTTCGGCCTGACAGACCTTGCCGCCCGCAAGCCGCGCGCGATTTCCGGCGGGCAGCAACAGCGCGTTGCCCTGGCGCGCGCGCTGGCTGCCCAACCCGCGCTTTTGCTGCTCGATGAACCGCTCTCCGCGCTCGATGCGCCCACCCGCTCCCGCACGCGCTACGAACTGCGGCGCATGCTGCTCGCTGGCGGCGTTCCCAGCATTGTCGTTACCCACGACCGCATGGAAGCCGTGGCGCTCGGCGATTGGATGGCGGTGATGGTGGAAGGCCGCATCCGCCAGACCGGGCCCGTACAGATTCAATGTGTGGATTCCGGGGAGACCGGGCCCGTCCTCGCCTGTATCCGGGCCGAAGATGTCGCCATCACGCGCCAGATGGATCGCGTGTCGAGTGCGCGCAACCGCCTTGCCGGCCGCGTGCGCGCGGTGATACCGGAAGGTGCTCTGGCGCGCGTGGAACTCGATTGCGGTTTTACGCTGGTGGCTTTGGTCACGGCGCAATCCGCCGCCGAACTGGTGCTGCGCGAGGGCGAGAATGTGTCCGCCGTGGTCAAAGCCACGTCGGTCCACCTGGCGGCTCACACATCCCTACAATAGAGCTCATGGCCAGGATGGAGTCGTCCCCGAAGACCAACGCCGCGCGCATTCTGGACGCGGCCGGCATTCCCTACGAATTGCGTGAATACACGGTGAATGAGGACGACCTGAGCGCGCCCCGGGTGGCGGAGAAGATCGGCATGCCGCCCGAGCAGGTCTTCAAGACCCTGGTGGCGCGCGGCGATCGCTGCGGCGTGCTCATGGCCTGTATTCCCGCCAATGCCGAGCTCGATCTGAAGGCCCTGGCCGCGGCCAGCGGCAACAAGAAGGTGGAACTCGTCGCCGTGAAGGAGGTCCTCGGTCTGACGGGCTACATTCGCGGCGGAGTGTCCCCGGTTGGCGTCAAGAAGCCGTACCCGTTTTACCTGGAGGAGACCGCCGGCTTGTGGGATCTGATTTCGGTGAGCGCCGGCGTCCGCGGGTGCCAGTTGATTCTTGCGCCGGACGATCTGGCGCGCGTCGTGGCGGCACAGCGCTGCCCGATTGCCAGGAGTTGAAGTTCCCCCTGCTCCAGGTGGTGCATGGGCCCTATCGAAATTTCTTTTGCTGAGCCTGTAGCCAAATCGATGTATACTGGCCCAAACGTCACTGTCCGGGCCAACGCCGCTTGTCCCCGATGCAGACAGGGTCAGTTGGACACAAACGGAGAAAGTTACATATGAAGAAATTGGTCGGGATACTGGCGCTCACCGCAGCGCTTTCCACGGGGTTGTTTGGGCAGACGGCATCCCTCGCGGGAACGGTAACGGATCCGACGGGCGCTGTAATACCTGGCGCCGTCGTCACCATCGTCAACACGGAAACCGGCCTGCAGCGCGAAGATAAGTCCGATGCCCAGGGGCGCTACACCATGGAGCAGTTGCCGCCCGGCACCTACAAGCTGACCGCCAAGGCGCCTGGTTTCGCTGACCTTGCCGTCAATGGCGTCCGGCTGTTCGTCAACCAGCCGGCCACGGTAGCCGTCGTCTTCGAGAAGGTCGGGTCTACCTCCACCACGGTGTCGGTAGAGGCCTATGCGGCGCAACTCAATGCGCAGGATGCCTCGCTCGGTAATGCGATTGTCCAACAGACCATCGTCGAGCTGCCGTCCTTCGCCCGCAACGTGGCGAACCTGCTGCAATTCCAGCCGGGCGTCACCAGTTTCGGCACCACCGATGACCGCAGCGGTTCCGTCAACGGCGGCAAAAGCGATCAGGGCAACGTCACCCTGGACGGCGTGGATGTCAACAACCAGAGCACCCGCACCGCGTTTAGCAGCGTGCTCCGCGTCACGCCCGATTCGGTGGAGGAGTTCCGCAGCACCACCACCAATGGCGACGCCTCCAAAGGCCGCGCGTCCGGCGCCGATGTCGCGCTGGTGACAAAATCCGGCACCAACGATCTGCATGGGTCTCTCTATGAATACCGGCGCGGCACGGAGACCGCGGCCAATGACTTTTTCAGCAATCGCTCGGGTGTGCCGGTGGCCCCGCTGAATATCAACATCTTCGGCGCGGCGGTCCACGGACCCATCAAGAAGAACCGGGCCTTCTTCTTCGCCAACTACGAGGGCCGGCGCGACGCCAGTTCCACGATTGTGAACCGTACCGTCCCCACGGAGACCCTGAAGCAGGGCATCGCGCAGTACCGTAATACCGCCGGCCAGGTCATTCAGTTGACCCCCGCCCAGATTCAGGGCATCGACCCGGCGGGCATTGGCGTCAATCCGGCTTCGCTCAAAGTCTTCCAGCAGTACCCGAAGGGCAACAATACCGCGATCGGCGACCTCCTGAATACCATCGGGTACACGTTCAACGCACCCGTGAAGGCCGATCAGAATACCTACATCGCGAAACTGGACTACAACGTGGACTCCAGCGGCAAGAACCGCCTCTTCTGGCGCGGCAACCTGCAGAACGACAGCGCCGGCGGCACGCCGCAATTTGCGGGCGCGCAACCGAACTCCGTCACGCTGGCCAACAACAAGGGCTTTGCCGCCGGATGGACCAGCGTGCTGACGCCGAGTATGGTGAGTTCGCTGCACTACGGGATCACGCGCGCGGGCGGCGAGACTACCGGGATTCTGAGCGGCCCCTACGTGAGCTTCCGCGGCTTCGATACCATCAGCGGAATCACCACCGGGACGTCGCGCATCGTTCCCGTCCACACCATCGCCGAAGATCTCTCCTGGAGCCGCGGTGCACACGACTTGCGCTTCGGCGGTCTGGTGCGCCTGGTCTCGAACCGGTCGGTAACCTACAGCCATTCCTATAACAACGGCGTCACCAACGTCTCCGCGCTGAGCGGCTCTGGCGCCGATCTTACTCCGGCCTCGCTCGGTATCTTGGCGGGCGACCGCACCAGCTATCAGTACGCCATGGCCGCGCTGCTCGGTCTGGTCACCCAGGTGACCGGCAACTACAACTCTCTGGTGGACGGCACCGCGCTTCCCGCCGGCGCCCCCGTCAGGCGGAACTTCGCCAATACCGAAGGCGAGTTGTACGCGCAGGATTCGTGGAGGGTAAAGCGCAATTTCACCGTCAGCCTGGGCCTCCGCTACGGTCTCATGCCCCCGGTGCACGAGGTCGACGGGCAGCAGATTTCTACCGATATCCCGATCGGCTCCTGGTTCGACCGTCGCGGCACGCTGGGCGATCAGGGCCTTTCCTCGCAGGGCGCGGGCGCCATCACGTATGTCCTCGCCTCTAAGGGGCGCCCCATGTATCCCTACCATAAGAACTGGCAGCCGCGCGCATCGCTCGCCTACTTGCCGGAGGCCAAAAGCGGGATCGTGAAATTCCTCTTCGGCGGCGCCGGCAAGACCTCCATTCGTGCCGGTTTCGGCACCTACTACGACGAGATCGGCCAACCGCTGGCCTCCAGCGTAAATGCGACGGCGTTCGGTCTTGCCAGCACGCTTACCAATCCGTTCAACATTTTGGACTCGACGCAGGTGCCGCGTTTTACGGGCTTCAACAACCTGCCCACGTCCATCCTGCCGGCGGCGCCCAAGGGTGGTTTCCCGGTGACCTATCCGAACCTCTTCGCTATTACCAACTCCATCGACGATAACCTCAAAGCGCCCTACACCATGAACATGAACTTCACCATCGGGCGCGAGTTCAGCCACGGCTTCTTCGTGCAGGGCTCCTACGTCGGCCGCCTCTCGCGCCACTCGCTGATGCAGCGCGATCTCGCCATGCCCACCAACCTGCGCGATCCCAAGAGCGGCCAAACCTACTTCCAGGCGATGTCCCAGTTGGCCACGCTGCTGGATTTCCCGCGCGCCACGCCTGCCTCGAGT
>JAPKZC010000170.1:0-1457 GCA_026394025.1 Candidatus Solibacter sp. | reverse complement strand
CGGCAATGGCTTCACCGCCACCCAGGCCGTCGCCAAGGATTACGTGGAGCGCAGCAATATCGGCGACTTCACCAACACCCTAAACAATATGGATAACATCCAGGCGTGCAGCCAGACCGGCTCGAAGTTTAGCGCGGCGGGCAAAATCACCCAGATCAGCTGCGGCGTTCTGGGGCCCAACGCCATGTGGAGCCCGCAGTTCTCCGCCCTCTCCGCGTGGAGTTCGCTCGGCTCCGGCGCCTACCACTCCATGCAGTGGACGGTCCGCAAGCGCTTCAGCGACGGCGTTCAGTTCGATCTCAACTACACCCTGTCCAAGTCGATCGACTTGGCGTCGCGTTCCGAGAACTCCGCCAATTTCAGCTCCGATTTCATGATCAATTCCTGGGATCCGAGCCAGCTTCGCGCCGTATCGCGATACGACGTTCGCCACTCGGTCAACGCCTTCCTGGTCTGGCAACTCCCTTTCGGCAGAGGCGCGAAGCTCGGTCACGGCATGAATCGCGTACTGGACGCCTTCGTGGGCGGCTGGCAGGTCGCAGGCACCTATCGCCAGACATCGGGTCTGCCTTACAGCATCAGCGATGGTTCCCGCTGGGCCACCAATTGGCAGCTTAGCTCCTTCGCCCATCCCAATGGCAACCCCGTTCCGGAGACCGTCAGCGTGCACAATACGCCCGGTACCGGCGGCGGGCCGAATCTCTGGCTCGATCCCAAAGCCGCGCTGGCGGGCTTCCGCGAGGCGCTCCCCGGCGAAACCGGCAGCCGCAATACGCAGCGCGGCGACGGCTACTTCAATATCGATACCGCGCTTTCCAAGAGCTTCTCCATGCCCTGGTCTGAAAAACAGAAGTTGCAATTCCGCTGGGAAGCGTACAACGTCTCCAACTCCGTCCGCTTCGACCCGACGTCGGGCAGCGTCAGTCTGACCTCCACCTCCACCTTCGGCAGATTGAGCAGCCAGCTCGGTTCGCCGCGCCAGATGGAGTTCGCGCTCCGTTATACGTTTTAAGGCCCTTGTCTCCGCGGAGACCGCTCAGTACAGCAGTTTGAGTGAGAGCTGAATCTGCCGCGACGTTCCCGCGGTCCGGCTGATCACGCCGAAGCCCGGCCCCAGCACAACGTTGGCAGGCAGTCCGAAATTCACCAGGTTGAAGACGTTGAAAAACTCCGCGCGCAACTGCAACGCCACCCGCTCTGTGTTGCCCGCACGCCCCACCGGCGTGTCCTTGACCAGTGAGACATCGAAATTGTGGAAGGCCGGACCGCGAAAGGTGTTCCTCCCCAGCGTGCCGAAGCGCCCCGAATTCGGCCCCGTGCCCCCGGCAACGCCTGTCGGGATCGCGAAGTATGCACCGTTGTTGGCGCCGCGGCCGAAGTAGTCCTCGCGAATCTGCCGGCCGGTGGACAACTCCGGCCGGCCCGTCTGGTCCGGACGGTCCGAACCGTTGGAGCCC
>JAPKZC010000960.1:5984-9342 GCA_026394025.1 Candidatus Solibacter sp. | reverse complement strand
TCGATGAGCTGCACTACTATCGCGGCGTGTATGGCAGCCATCTGGCGAACCTGCTGCGCCGCCTGAAGCGCATTTGCGAGTTCTACAACGCTAAACCGCAGTTCATCTGCTGCTCCGCCACCATCGCCAACCCGCGCGAACTGGCCGAAGCCCTCACCGGCGAGCCCTTCGAACTGGTGGAGCGCAACGGGGCGCCCCGCGGCGAGAAGTTTTTCATCTTCTACAATCCGCCGGTGGTCAACCGGCAACTCGGCATCCGGCGCAGCTACATCGCCGAGACGCGGCGCATGGCCCTCAAGTTCATCGAGAACAACTTGCAGACTCTGGTCTTCGCCAACAACCGGCTGGCCACCGAGGTGCTTGTCACCTATCTCAAGGATGCCTGCGACCGCGGTCCCATCCCCAGCGAAACCGTTCGCGGATATCGCGGAGGCTACCTGCCGCGCGAGCGGCGCGAGATCGAACAGAGCCTGCGCGCGGGCAAGATCCGCGCCGTGGTGGCCACCAATGCGCTCGAACTCGGAATCGATATCGGCTCGCTCGATGCCGTGGTGATGGCGGGCTATGCGGGCACCATCGCTTCCAGCTGGCAGCGCGCGGGGCGTGCCGGGCGCCGTCTGGGAACCTCGGCCGCGGTGCTCGTCGCCTCCAGTGCGCCGCTCGATCAGTACATCGTGGAGCATCCCGATTACTTCTTCGGACGCTCGCCGGAACACGCCTACATCAATCCCGAGAACCTGGAAATCCTGCTGGCGCATTTGAAATGCGCCGCTTTCGAACTGCCCTTGCGCGACGGCGAGAAGTTCGGCAAGCACGATCTCGCCGAGATCTGCCGCTTCCTCGAAGAGAGCGGATTTCTCCACCACTCCGCCAGCGCCTGGCACTGGACCAGCGACACCTACCCGGCCGATGCCACCAGCCTGCGCTCCGTCACCAGCGACAATTTCGTCGTGGTGGATATCACCGGCGAAGCCAAAGTGATCGCCGAGGTTTCCTTTCCCACCGCGCTCACCGCGCTCCATGAGAAGGCCATCTATCTCCACGAAGCCCGCCAGTATCACGTGGAGCGCTTCGATTACGACCAGCGAAAGGCCTACGTCAAGAGCGTGGACTGCGACTACTACACCGACGCCATCGACTACACGCAGGTCAAGACGCTCGAAGAGTTCGAAGGCGACGCGCAAAACGGCGCTCGCCGCGCCCACGGCGACGTGCGCGTCAACCGCCAGATCGTCGGCTTCAAGAAAATCAAGTTCTACACCATGGAAAACGTGGGCGCTGGAAAACTCAATATGCCGGAGCAGGAGATGCACACCACGGCCTTCTGGCTGCATTTCCCGGCGGCTTTCCTGGCCCGCTTCACGGATTTCACGCCCACCGAGAAGCAAAGTGGCATCACCGGTCTGGGCAATGCGCTGCGCACTGTTGCCGCGCTGTTATTGATGTGCGATCCGCGCGACCTCGGCGTGGCGCTCAGCGAAGAGATTGCCGGCGGATTGGAAGTATTCGAACCCAACCTCTATCTGTATGACATGTATCCGGGCGGCGTCGGCCAGAGCGCGCCGCTCTATCGCCTGGCCCCGGAACTACTCCGCCAGACTTCCGGTCTGCTGGCCGCCTGCGCCTGCGAAGCCGGTTGCCCGTCGTGCGTCGGCCCCACCGGGGAAACCGGCGAGCGCGGCAAACGGGTGGCGGCGCGCATTCTCGCCGAGTTGATCGCGGAGGGCTAGGCTAGGGCGGCCTGGTACGGCGCTACTTCCCGCCCGCGGCCTGCCAGTTCACCAGAACGCTGATGGAAGAGAGCTCGGGTTGGGTTTGTTCCGGCAGCGTGTTCACCAGAAATCGGCCGTCGCGCGCGGCCACGTATCGATTCCGCCGCCCCTGGCCGGCGAAGCGGGCCTCGAACAATACGCGCGGGACGCCCGCTTCGAAGCTGACGCCGTCGGTCTTCACCGGGACCGCCAGGAGTTTGTTGCCGGACAGGTAGTAAAGCTCGTTGCCGTCGGCCTTCCACTGGGGCTCGGTTCCGACGGAGGGCGACACCTGCCATCTGCCGCCGGTGGGCGGGAAGGGCTGAACGTAAACCTGGCTCTGCCTGCCGGACTCGTTCGAAGTATAAGCCAGGAATCTTGAGTTGGGTGACAACCGGCCTTGCCGCTCAAGGAACTCTCTGGCGCGGACCGGGAAGGGCTTGCGTTCCGCTCCGGGGCCCATCGGAAGGGCGAAGATCGCGAACTCGGGACCTCCCTCAACCGGTTGGTTGAAGATCAAATGCCCACCGTCTTTGGACCAGTCCTCCACGTTCTTCGGCAGGGAGGAAACCAACAGGGGCTCGTCCTGGCCCTCGCCACTGGCCGATTTGACGTAGAGATCCCTCGCATCTTTGCGGTTCGAGCTCCAGGCGACCCGGCGGCCATCCGGCGACCAGACGGGGTCCAGGTCGTCGCCCGGATCGAAGGTAAAACGGGTCCGTGAGCTGTTCTTCAGGTCGAGGATCCAGATATCCCGCGTCTTTGTGGAAGGATCGTAGAGATCCACGGCAAGCCGGCTGCCATCGGGCGCCAAGGCGGGACTGCCGTATCCGTCTGGCGGTCCAACCGCTCCGGCGCGGTGGCCAGAGGCATCCAACCAAACCAGCTCCGAGAAGCTACGGGGGGCCTCTGTAATCCATGCCAGGAGGCCGTTGCCAGAAGCCGAAAACCGGGAGAATTGGCCGTCACCCTGGCTCACCGGTCCACCGACCATCCAAGGCGCGCCGGCCAGTTTCATGCTTCTCCCATCCAGCTTCTGGGCGAACACCGCGCCCTCGCGGGGAAACAGCAGGTAACCGGGTGGCGCGTACTGAAGTAACCCGGATTGAAGCGGCAGGTCACCCGACTCTTTGCCGTCCAGCGATCCCCATTTTGCCTGCGATTGACCCTGCGCCTGGCGGGCGAGGTAGACGAAGCGCCTTCCATCCGGCAGAAACACCGGGGCGACGTGGTCCAATTCCCCCTTCCGCGGGTCGAGCGTGGTCACCGATTGGGGAGCCCCGCCTTGGGCGGGCACGCGCACTAGGCCCCTGCGCTTGCCTCCGAGCAGGATGACGTCGTCCCGGCTCCAGTCTGCATAGGACACATCGGCTAGCGTGCAGAGTGTCTGGGGCCGGCCTCCGGCGAGGTCCACTCTTTTGAGCCGTCCATTGGCAAAGAACCCGATGCTCCGGCTATCCGGGGACCAGAATATATCCGTCGCGTCCTCCGTCTCCGGAATCGCCACCAATTCGGATGAGTTCAGCCTGCGAGCGTAGATCTGGGGTCTGCCGCCGGTAAATAAGCCGCCGGCTGAAATGACATTGACGGCGATGCGCTCACCGTCG
>JAPKZC010000960.1:0-5901 GCA_026394025.1 Candidatus Solibacter sp. | reverse complement strand
CCCGCCGCCTCGGGCGCGCCCCGGAAGGCCAGGTATCCGAGAGCCGCGGCAGCAATCAGCAGCAGGCCGGCGGCGATCCACCCTGCCTGTGCATGCGTTCTCCCTACCGGGGCTCCGGTCGATTCCCGCACCGCTTGCAAGCCATGCTGGAGATCGCGGGCGGACTGCCAGCGTTCGTCGGGATCTTTCGCCAGGCAGGTCTTCACCAAACGCTCCACCGCCGCCGAGGTTAACGGCTGTAGATCGTGAATGCGCGGCGGCTCGCCGGCCAGAATCGCCGCCGCCACGCTGGCCGAGGTCTTCCCCTCGAAGGCGCGGCGGCCCGTCAGCATCTCGTAGAGCACGCATCCGAATGCGAAGATGTCGCTGCGCGCATCGGCTGGTTTGCCTTCCACCTGTTCCGGAGCCATGTATTGCGGCGTGCCGAGCACTGCGCCCTCGGCGGTGAGCGGCATCGTCAAGGTGCTCTCGGATACTGCCTGCGGCCCGGCATCGCGTAGTTTCGCCAGCCCGAAATCGAGCAGCTTCACGCCGGACTTCGTGACCAGAATGTTGCCCGGCTTCAGATCCCGGTGCACGATCCCCTGCCGGTGTGCCGCGTCGAGAGCGGCGGCGATCTCAATGCCGATTCTCACTGCCTCGCCTTCCGGCAGCGGCCCTTTCGCCGCCCGGCCCTCTACATACTCCATCACCAGGTAGTCGGGGCCGACGTCATAGAGCGTGCAGATGTTGGCGTGGTTGAGCGCCGCCACTAATTGCGCTTCGCGCCGGAAGCGCTCGGTGAACTGTAGCTTGGGGAACTTGATGGCGACCACGCGGTCCAGGCGCGTGTCGCGGGCCTTCCAGACTTCGCCCATCCCGCCTTCGCCCAGCCGGCAGAGGATGGTGTACGGCCCGACCTGGCTGCCTTCCACAATAGACATGCAGATCTGAATGTCATAATACGACATTTGCTCGGAACCCGGCGGATGTGATGCAGCACGCGGACGGAAGCCGCCAGCGCTACCGTGCCTTCAGGTGTTCCGGCAGCACCCATTCTCGCCGCGTTGGTGGCGTAGGTTGGGCTCAGGTCACCAGGCCGCGCCGGACCGCGCTCAGCACCAACTCGGCAATGCTGTGCAGACCCATCTTTTCCATGATGCGCCAGCGATGGGTCTCCACGGTGTGGAGGCTTAGGTTGAGCCGGTTGGCGATGTCCTTGTTGGCATTGCCCTCGGCCAGGAGCTGGTAGACCTGGCGTTCGCGGTCGGTGAGCGAGTCGAAGCGGTCGTTGACTTCGCCGGAATCGCGCAGCCGGGAGACGCCGTCCTGAAAGATGCGCGCTACCGCGGGGCTGAAGAAGGCCAGCCCTTTGTGCAGGGCGTGAATCGCCTGAATCAGTTCTTCTCCGGCGGAATTCTTAAGCACGTAGGCGCGGGCGCCGGCTTTGACCGCTCGTACGACGTAGCGCTCGTCGCTGTACATGCTGAGGATGAGGACCGCGGTCTCCGGCGATTGCCTGAGAATCTGGGCGGTGGCTTCGATACCGTTCAACTCTTTCATCGCCACGTCGACGATGGCGATATCGGGCCGGTGGCTGCGGGCCGCTTCCACGGCTTCGATGCCGGAGCCGGCTTCGGCCACGATGTCGATTTCGGAGTTGCTTTCGAGGATGTGGCGCAATCCCTGGCGCATCATCACGTGGTCGTCGGCCAATAAAATTCGAATAGGCATTCAGGCATTCACCTCCTTCTGGGGTTCCCCGGTGGACTGCCTGGGGAAAGCCAGGGGCACGATGAGAGTGACGCGCGTGCCGCGGCCGGGAGCAGAATCGATAGTCAGGGAACCCCCGACGTTGGCCGCACGCTCGCGGCTGCCTAGCAAGCCGAGGCCCAGGCTGCGCGCCGGCCGTCCCTGAGCGTCCATCGAAAAGCCTCTTCCGTTGTCCGCCACTTCGGCCACCAGGCGGTCCGGAAACTGACGCACGGAGACCTGCACCCGCGTCCCGCCGGAGTGCTTCTCGCAGTTGTGCAGCGCTTCCTGAACCACGCGGTAGACGCAGGTCTTGACCGTATCGGGCAGACGGTCCGCCACGCCTTCTTCGGTGAAGTCGCAGAGGATGCCGCTGCGGCGCAGGAACTCCTCCAGTTGGAATTGCAGCGCGGGCACGAGTCCGAGGTCGTCCAGCAGCGCGGGGCGCAGTAGCAGGGAGATGTTGCGAACCGTCAGGACAGTACGTTCCGCCAGTTCCCTGGCACGGTCAAGGCGGGCGCGCATCCCTGCGGGCGGCGCTGCCGCGAGGGCGGCGATATGGGAAATCTCGATCTGCAACAGCGCCAGAGTCTGGCCGATCTCGTCATGCAGTTCACGCGAAAGCCGCCGCCGTCCTTCTTCTTCGATCTCCAACAGGCGCGCGGAAAGCTGCTGCAGTTCATGCCTCGCCTCTTCCACCTCGGCGTAGTGGCGCTCGGCTTTACGTTCCAGATTCTCGGCGTGACGGATACTGAGGCCCGCCACCAGCACGCTCAGCAGCACGCCGAGGCCGAGCATGAGCAGGAGACGTTGGGAGGCGCGATGCCTGGCGGCGGCGAATTCGCCTTCACTGTTCTGCAACGTTCGTTGGTCGGCGAACGTGAGTTCGCGCAGGGCATTGTACAGTTCGCCGCGCCGCGGCACTACCTCGCGCTCTAGAAATTCCATCCGCTGCCGCGTAGTCGAATGCGCCATGCTGCGCGGCAGAGGATCCAGAATCGCCCAGAATTCATCCAGGCTCTTCCGGAGTTCAGGCACCACGGACTGGCGGCCCGGAGAGGTGGAGAGGGCCCGCAGCGCCCCTTCGTTTTCGGTTTGGGCCGCCTTCAACTGCCTGCCCAGCAACTCGCCCTGCGCCGCCGTGCTCTCGATGAAGAAGTCGCGAACGCGGTTGCCCGCCAGCCAGACATTACGGCGCAATGTGGCGAGGGCCTCCTCCTGTTCGACGAAATGCCGGTATATCTCGAGGTGTTGTTGCGAGACGCCGACCTGTATGCGGTAGGCTTCGATGACGGAGAGCACCAGAACGGCGATGACCACAACGTATCCGGCGTGCAGGCCCGCGCGCTTACTCCACTTTAAGGGCACTCTCAGATTATCGTATCTTCCGTACCCTGACTGATGAGAATACAGTATCTGTCGTATAGGGCCCTATACAGAATCGACTGCATGGCTTCCGCGCCCCCGTGCTGATAACATCCATCTCAGATTTGGGTGATTCAATACATGTGCCAGAGCAAGACGGCATTTCCGTCGGGCCGGGAGATCTCTGTCCCTCCGGCCTTTACTCTCGATTTCCATCGCTTTGGAAGGCCCGCGACCGGCGAAGCCGCCGCTGGCGAGCGGGCGAGTTGACCGCATGCGCGAGAGTATCAGCGTCTTTTTCCCCGCCTACAATGACGAACACACCATCGGCGGCCTCGTCCGTGAGACCCTCGCCTTCCTTCCCGAACTCACTGATGACTACGAAGTCATCGGCGTAAACGACGGCAGCCGCGATGGCACGGGCGCGATTCTGGAACAGCTCCGAAGTGAATTCCCCGGGCGGTTTCGTGTCGTCACCCACCAGACGAACAGGGGCTACGGTGGCGCGCTGCAAAGTGGGTTCGCGGCGGCCCGCAAGGACCTGGTCTTTTATACCGACGGCGACGGCCAGTACGACCCCTCGGAACTGCGCAGTCTGCTCCAGCTCATGGGCCCCTTGGTCGGCTGCGTCAACGGGTTCAAGCTGGATCGAAGCGACCCTTGGCACCGGATCGCCATCGGGTTTCTTTACAACAAGTTCGCGCGCTTCATCTTCGCCATTCAACTCCGCGACATCGATTGCGATTTCCGCCTGATCCGGCGTTCCTTGCTTGAAGATGTGGCGCTCAACTGCACCAGCGGAACCGTCTGCGTGGAACTGGTGAAGAAATTGGAGTTGTGCCCGTACCTGGTGGAAGAGGTGGGTGTTCACCACTATCCCCGGCGTTACGGCCGATCTCAGTTCTTCCGCCTGCGCTCGCTGGTGACAACCCTGTTTCAACTGTTGAGTCTTTACACCTCGCTGGTTCTATTGCCTCAAGTGACGGGCCGCGACGCTCGATCGGTCTGAGAATATGGCTGGATTGTCCATACGTGAGACAGACGCAGGGCTTCAGAGGAAGTGGTTGTGCCGGTGGCTCTGGGTCCCCGTTTTAGCCGCCCTCCTGAGCTTTGCGGCGTACGGCTGGGCACTCAGACTTCCCTTTCTCGCGGACGACTATCTGCAGATAGCCCTCGGCAGGCAATACGGTCCTCCCGGAAGTTGGGCTGCATTGGCGGCCGATCCTCTCTACCGTTGCCGGGCGACTTCCATCGTGCTCACCTGGCTGACCGAGCCGTGGGCAGGACTCCAGCCGCTTTGGTACAACCTGACCAGCCTGTTGGTGCACGTGATGAACGCTTGGCTGGTCTTCTCCCTTGGCGTCTGGCGGCGAATCGGATGGAGAGTCTCTTCGGCCGCCGCCTGTTTCTTCGCCATCTACGAGGGTCACCAGGAAGCGGTGGTGTGGTATGCCGCCCTCCCTGAACTGTTGGTGGTCTTCTTTGTTCTCGCGTGCGTGCTTCTCTGGATACTGCGGTACGAGTTCCCGCGTCGGGCCCGGCTCTGTTACGGCGCCTCCCTGGCGGTGTTCCTGTTGGCGCTGGCCTCGAAGGAATCCGGGGTGGCGGCAGTGGGCCTGCTCGCGTTGGTGGCGCTCAGGGAAAAAGAGGAGTGGAGGCGATGCGCCAAACTCCTGGCTCCCTTCGCATTTCTGGCACTGCTTTACTTCGTGGCAGACTTCGCCGGAGGCAGTCAGAACCAACACTACAGCGACGGCACCTTTTCCCTGTTCGCTCCGTTTTGGACCACCCTGCCGCGGAGCTTCGCACGGATGATCTGGGTGTGGGGGCTGGTCAGCCTGGTTGCTCTGTCAATATGGCGAGCCCGCTCCCGCGTCCCGCTCGTCGCCACCGCCGTCTGCTGGATGGTGGTCTCCCTCTTTCCGTATTCCTTTCTTACGTACATGCCGGTGGTCCCGAGTCGCCACACCTATCTGGCTGGCGTGGGGCTCTCGCTCGTCGTGGCGGCGGGCTTCGTCGCCCTGCGGGAGCAGCCTGGTTCCCGCCGCTCCATCGTTGCCGCGGTTGTTCTGCTCATCTTCGCCCATAACACCTCCTACCTCTGGATTCGCAAGCAGAGGCAATTCATCGAACGGGCTGAACCTACCGAATTGCTCGTTGAGAACCTGCGCGATCGCCAGGGCCCGGTCGAAGTGTACTGCTTCCCGTACCCACCCAACGCCGCCGACCTGGTGGTCAGCATGCGGCTCGGCAGCCAGGTGCAGCCACGGGTGGCGGTCATGGGACGCCCCGCCGTTCCTCTTGACGGGGCCGTCGATCTGTGCGGAACGGCACTCGCCCGCGCCGCCATGCGCTGAGCCCAAAGCCGTCCCGTTCCCGCGGGTAACCTGACGGCTAGGACTTCCGTCTCAGTTGGTGGGCTGATAGCGGCAGTCTCCACAACGCCGTTTTGCCCGGACTCCAGAGCCGGTGAATAACCAAATACTCATACATCTCATGACCGCGTGTTGTTTCGCGCTCGGCGCTTTGCATGCCCAGGCGATTCGACTCCAACCCGCCTCACCTGCCGCGTATCCGGTGCCCATCGTCGACGGCAACAGCCCGAGTGTGTGGGTGGACGGCACGCTCCACGTGTATACGTCGACCGGAGATCCCCTCGCCATGACCGGATCGGACCTCTTCGATCTCCATCAAAGCGCGTCGCCCGTAGTCACTCCCAGGGAGCACTACCCGATCTGGATAGAGTCCGTCTGGCGGGACGAGGATGAGACTATCTATGCCTGGTATCACCACGAACCCGGCGGT